>NZ_JBEAFH010000056.1:0-125428 GCF_040061575.1 Klebsiella sp. CB_Kp196 | reverse complement strand
CCGATGGTAGTGTGGGGTCTCCCCATGTGAGAGTAGGGAACTGCCAGGCATCAAACAAGTGAAGAGCCCATCCTGACGGATGGGCTTTTTGCGTTTTTGTCGTCTGAAACTATCAGCAGATGCCTTCAGAAGGCGCGATCATGGCTATATCTCTGCAATAACTATCGGTCCTCGTTAAACCCCGTTAACCACTGCATAATAAAAGCGGCTATTTGCGGGACATCATTTAAATCTAACAATGGAAGCGACGTCTCGACCGGCGTATCGCTGGCTATGGCAATCACGTCATCGTCATAAGCTAATTCTTCAATACTATGTCCGCTGTTTTGCCGAAAAAGCAGGATTTTGGGCACAGCTTCATGCTTAAAACCCTCAACCAGGACTAAATCTAACGTTGATGCATCCATTCGGCTAACCAGCCATTCCAGATCCAGCGGAGGCTCTTCGGGTGTTTCCGTCATTAATGCCCAACGCTGGGAGCTGGCGACAATCGTCTGAGCCGCTCCGGCTTTACGCAGTTCATAGCTGTCTTTACCGGGCTTATCCACGTCCATATCATGATGAGTATGTTTAATTAGCCCTGGCCGTAAGCCTTCCGCGCGCAGTGCCGGAATCAGCGACTTCAGTAGGGTGGTTTTACCTGTACCGCTCCAGGCTGCGATGGCTAAAAGCGGGATCATGATGGCACCTGCATACGTTGCAAATCGTCGAGAGTATTGACGTTAATAAATGCTGATTTTACATCGCTAAAATCGACGCTATGACCGCCAATTTTGCGCAGAAATACCATTACCCGTCTTTCTCCTGCCGCCAGATACGTTTCCAGTTCGCCGATCGCCTCGCGATTCACCAGAGCAATGGCCGGATGGTCACGTTCACCATCGTGTACCCAAACGGCTGGAGAGGATTTTCTCTGCTGTATTAAGCGCGTCGCCAGAAATGATGGGATAAATGGCGTATCACAGGGACAAAACAGAAACCACTCGCCCTCAACCTGATGCATTACGGAAAGCATGCCGGCCAACGGCCCGGGAAAGTCGTTCAGAGAGTCGGTAATAATCGGGTAGCCGCTGCTTCGCCAGCAATCAAGATTGCGGTTAGCGCTAATTACCAGCTTTGTAACCTGCGGCTGCAGCGCATCGGCGACATGACGCCACAGGGCTTTACCTTTCAGCAGCTGTAATCCTTTATCTATTCCTCCCATGCGCGAGCCTCTTCCTCCCGCCAGCACGACGCCGGTTATGACCTTGCCCTGCATATTAATATCGCCTCTTTCATTGTGGGATTGTCCCTGCTAACGTATTCCTATCAAGAGTAAGGAGCATTGCTATGAAATGTAAACGTCTGAATGAAGTCATTGAACTCCTCCAGCCAGCCTGGCAGAAAGAACCCGAGCTGAATTTAATGCAATTTTTGCAAAAACTGGCGAAAGAGGCCGGATACACCGGTGAGTTGAACGATCTCTCCGACGATATTCTGATTTATCATCTGAAGATGCGCGACTCGGCAAAAGAAGCCGTTATTCCCGGGATTCAGAAAGATTATGAAGAAGATTTTAAAACCGCGCTGCTACGCGCTCGCGGCGTGATTAAAGAGTAAAAGGTTGTAAGCGCTGCCGCGGAATCGGCAATGAGATGATATCCTGTATCATTCGTACGATTATCGGATGTCAGGATGCACGATAAGGCTTTCACTTTTCAGACGCTTCACCCGGATACCATCATTGATGGCTTATTTGATCTGGGAATGCGGGTGGACTCCGGTCTCACTCCGCTTAATAGCTATGAGAACCGGGTTTACCAGTTTCAGGACGAAGATCGTCGCCGCTATGTGGTGAAGTTCTATCGTCCTGAGCGCTGGTCCGCCCAGCAGATCCTCGAAGAACATCAGTTTTCCCTCCAGCTCGTGCAGGACGAAGTCCCTGTAGCGGCGCCGTTGTCGTTTAACAACAGTACCCTTCATCAGCATCAGGGATTCTTTTTCGCCGTATTCCCAAGCCTGGGTGGACGTCAGTTTGAGGCGGATAACCTCGATCAGATGGAATGGGTTGGGCGCTACCTTGGCCGTCTGCATCAAACTGGACGCAAACAGCGTTTTGTCGCGCGTCCGGAGATAGGGACGAATGAGTATCTTCTTGAGCCACGCCAGGTCTTTGAGCTTTCCCCGCTGATACCTGCAGGTCTGAAAGAGGCTTTTCTCAGCGCTACCGATGAGCTGATTGATGCGGTAATGGCGCAATGGCACGGACGCGCCAATATTTTACGGTTACACGGTGATTGCCATGCGGGAAACATCCTCTGGCGCGATGGGCCACTGTTTGTTGATTTAGATGATTCACGTAATGGACCTGCTATCCAGGATCTGTGGATGTTGTTGAACGGCGATAAAGCCGAACAACGGATGCAGCTTGAGATGATCATTGAAGCGTATGAAGAGTTCAGCGCTTTCAATACCGATGAAATTGCCCTCATCGAACCTTTACGTGCAATGCGGTTAGTTTATTATCTGGCGTGGTTATTAAGGCGCTGGGAAGATCCCGCTTTTCCTAAAAACTTCCCGTGGTTAACCGGGGAAGATTACTGGCGCGGGCAGACAACAACTTTTCTTGAGCAGGTAAAGGTTCTGCAGGAACCGCCTCTTCAGTTAACGCCAATGTATTAATGTGATATATCCAGGAGAGAATTAATCATGAAAAAAATTTGGCTAGCGCTGGCTGGTATGATTCTGGCTTTCAGTGCATCCGCTGCCCAGATCACCGACGGTAAGCAGTATATTACCCTCGATAAGCCCGTTGCCGGTGAGCCGCAGGTGCTCGAGTTTTTCTCGTTCTACTGCCCGCATTGCTATCAGTTTGAGGAAGTTCTTCATGTATCAGATAACGTGAAGAAAAAGCTGCCTGAAGGCGTCAAAATGACGAAATACCACGTTGAGTTCCTGGGTCCGTTAGGCAAGGATCTGACTCAGGCGTGGGCCGTTGCGATGGCGCTGGGTGTGGAAGATAAAATTACCGTGCCGATGTTTGAAGCGGTACAGAAAAACCAGACCGTCCAGACCGTGGCCGATATCCGTAAGGTCTTCGTTGACGCCGGCGTTAAAGGTGAAGATTACGATGCAGCCTGGAACAGCTTCGTGGTGAAATCCCTGGTGGCTCAGCAAGAGAAAGCCGCCGCTGATTTCCAGCTGCAGGGCGTGCCGGCTATGTACGTTAACGGTAAATACCAGCTTAACCCGCAGGGTATGGATACCAGCAACATGGACGCATTTGTTGCCCAGTATGCCGATGCCGTTAAGCAGCTCGTTGAGAAGAAATAAAAAATAAACGCCGGTTACTGACCGGCGTTTTTCTTTTCTGCGCCCACAATTATTTCTCTGCCTGCTGCATTATTTCCGTTAGCTGCCGATCTTTCTCTTCCCAAAGCCTGTTTAGCCAGCGCTGAAAGCGTCGCTTAAAGTTTTTGTCATTTACATAATCGCCGTGCAGCTCTTCCGTCACAGGTTCAAGACTGACTCTCACCACAATCCGCGTCAATCGGCCGCTCAGCATGTCATAAAACGGCTTTTGGTTGTTTTCCGGATAGCATAACGTGACGTTCAAAAGCTTATCAAACTGCGAGCCGAGCACGCTTAATGCCATGGCAATACCCGCAGCCTTTGGCGATAACAGATTCTGGTAAGGCGAACGGGTCTGCTGTTGCTTTTCTTCCGTGAAACGAGAGCCTTCGACAAAGTTAACAATCGTTGTTGGATGCGCGCGGAATTTCTCGCAGGAGCGGCGAGTGGTTTCAACATCTTTGCCCCGGCGTTCTGGATGGCGGAGTAAATAGCCTCGGGAATAGCGGCGCATAAAAGGCATATCCAGCGCCCAGCAGGCCAGCCCAATAAACGGCACCCAGGCGAGCTGTTGCTTGAGGAAATATTTATTCATCGGGATATGTTTGCGAAACAGCACGCAAAGCACCACGATATCTGCCCAGCTATGGTGGTTGCTGATGAGCAGATACCAGTTTTTCTTATTCAGGCCATCCAGGCCCTGTACATCCCATTTAAGCCAGGGATTAAGAGGCAGCAGCAGAGCCAGCCCTTCACACCAGCAGTACATCATGAAATTGCAAAAAACGGATATCGAGCGCCAGACCGCAGGAATAGGCACAAGAAGTTTAATCAGCCCGGCGACGATGATTGGCACCGAGCAGATTATGGTGACTATGATAGTCAGGGCGATACTCAGCGGGAGCGTTATCGCGGCGAGTAATCTCGACATAGTTAATTTATTCAGAAAGTTAGACTGACAAAGAACGCGTTTAAACGGCGCAAGAGGCTGATTTTACCAGAAAATAGCGTAAATAACGGGTCTTACCAGAACAGAAAAATTTTCGGATCTTATATCCACATGGAACATTGAGTCGCCATGGTGTTATTAAAGCAAATTATGCGTGTATAACTTAATGATAAATATGAAATAATTTGTTTATGGATGATTTAATTAACGATTGTTTGGCTGTCGTTATAAAAATATTCACAAAGTTATCCACAGGATAGCCCATAACGCGATCGAAAGGATCGCAGAATCTTTTCGACGAAATGCGGGAAAAATTCAGGATTTAATGCCCGTCTGTGGCATCCTTTACCGATAATCTGATAAACAGGCACGGAAATTATGGTTCAGATCCCAGAAAACCCTCTCATCCTCGTTGACGGCTCCTCTTACCTTTATCGGGCATATCACGCGTTCCCCCCGCTGACGAATAGCGCTGGTGAACCGACAGGCGCAATGTATGGCGTGCTGAATATGCTGCGAAGCCTGATCCTGCAGTATCAACCGACCCACGCTGTCGTCGTGTTTGATGCCAAGGGGAAGACTTTCCGTGATGAACTGTTTGAGCACTATAAATCTCATCGCCCGCCGATGCCGGACGATCTGCGTGCGCAGATCGAGCCGCTGCATGCCATGGTAAAAGCGATGGGCCTGCCGCTAATGGCTGTTCCTGGCGTAGAAGCCGATGATGTCATCGGTACCCTGGCGCGTGAAGCTGAAAAGGTCGGGCGTCCGGTACTGATTAGCACCGGCGATAAAGATATGGCCCAGCTGGTTACGCCGGGTATTACGCTGATTAACACCATGACCAACACTATCCTTGGCCCCGATGAAGTGGTGACGAAATACGGCGTACCACCGGAGCTGATCATCGATTTTCTGGCCCTGATGGGAGATTCATCGGACAATATTCCAGGCGTACCTGGCGTGGGAGAAAAGACAGCGCAGGCGTTACTGCAGGGGCTGGGTGGCCTTGATACGTTATACGCTGAGCCTGAAAAAATCGCTGGGCTGACCTTCCGCGGCGCAAAAACGATGGCCGCAAAGCTGGAACAGAATAAAGAGGTGGCGTACCTCTCTTATCAGCTGGCGACGATCAAAACGGACGTTGAGCTGGAGCTGGGCTGTGAAGATTTGCTGGTTGCGCAACCCGTCGCTGATGAACTGCTCACGCTGTTTAAAAAATATGAATTCAAACGCTGGATCACCGATGTAGAGTCCGGCAAGTGGATGCAGGCAAAAGGCGCTAAGCCTGCGGCAAAGGCGGTTGTAGCGGTGGCTGACGTGGCCGATGCGGAGGAGGAAACCGCGACGGCGCTCTCTTCTGAAAATTATGTCACGATCCTTGATGAAGAAACGTTGTTGACCTGGGTTGAGAGCCTGAAGAAAGCGCCGCTTTTTGCCTTTGATACCGAAACTGACAGCCTCGATAACGTATCCGCCAATATGGTCGGCTTATCCTTCGCCATTGAGCCTGGCGTTGCGGCCTATGTACCGGTTGCCCATGATTATCTGGATGCACCGGATCAGATCCCGCGCGACCGTGTCCTTGAGCTGCTGAAACCGCTACTGGAAGATGACAAGGTTCTGAAGGTTGGGCAAAACCTCAAATATGACCGCGGTATCCTGGCTAACTACGGCATTGAACTGCGCGGTATTGCCTTTGATACCATGCTGGAATCCTACATTCTTGACAGCGTGGCGGGCCGCCATGATATGGATAGCCTCTCCGATCGCTGGCTGAAGCACAAAACCATTACCTTTGAAGAGATTGCGGGTAAAGGTAAAAACCAGCTCACCTTCAATCAGATCGCGCTGGAAGAAGCGGGCCGCTACGCGGCGGAAGATGCCGATGTCACGCTGCAGCTGCACCTCAAAATGTGGCCTGAACTTCAGCAAAATGAAGGCCCGCTGAAGGTCTTTAAAAATATTGAAATGCCGCTGGTGCCGGTGCTATCCCGCGTAGAGCGTAACGGGGTGAAGATTGATCCGGCCGTGCTGCATGCGCATTCTCAGGAGATAGCCAAACGCCTGATTGAACTGGAGAAGAAGGCGTATGATATCGCGGGTGAGGAGTTTAACCTCTCTTCGCCGAAGCAGCTGCAAACCATCCTGTTTGAAAAACAAGGTATTAAGCCGCTGAAGAAAACCCCGGGCGGCGCGCCGTCTACCTCGGAAGAGGTGCTGGAAGAGCTGGCGCTGGACTATCCGCTGCCGAAAGTCATCCTCGAGTATCGTGGTCTGGCAAAACTCAAATCCACCTATACCGATAAGCTGCCGCTGATGATCAGCCCGAAAACGGGCCGGGTTCACACCTCTTATCACCAGGCGGTTACGGCAACGGGACGTTTGTCGTCTACAGACCCGAACCTGCAGAACATTCCGGTGCGCAACGAAGAAGGGCGGCGTATCCGTCAGGCGTTTATTGCTCCGGAAGATTATCTCATTGTCTCTGCTGACTACTCGCAAATTGAACTGCGCATCATGGCGCATCTTTCCCGCGACAAGGGCCTGCTGACCGCGTTTGCGGAAGGGAAGGATATCCACCGCGCGACGGCGGCAGAGGTCTTTGGTTTGCCGCTGGAGAGCGTCAGCAGCGAACAGCGCCGCAGCGCGAAGGCGATCAACTTCGGCCTGATTTACGGCATGAGCGCATTCGGCCTTGCGCGCCAGCTCAATATTCCACGCAAAGAAGCGCAAAAGTATATGGATCTCTACTTTGAGCGCTATCCGGGCGTGCTGGAGTATATGGAGCGCACCCGCACCCAGGCCAAAGAGCAGGGGTATGTTGAAACGCTTGATGGCCGTCGTCTCTACCTGCCGGACATCAAATCCAGCAACGGCGCGCGCCGCGCCGGTGCCGAGCGTGCGGCGATCAATGCGCCGATGCAGGGAACCGCTGCCGACATTATTAAGCGCGCGATGATCGCCGTAGATAGCTGGTTATTAAGCGAAAAACCGCGCGTGCGGATGATTATGCAGGTACACGATGAACTGGTCTTTGAAGTGCATAAAGACGACCTTGAGGCGGTTGCGAAAAAGATCCACGAACTGATGGAAAGCAGCACGACGCTGGCGGTTCCGCTGCTGGTGGAAGTGGGTAGTGGAGAAAACTGGGATCAAGCGCACTAAGTATTCGGTAAGGAAGGTCATTTCTTGTAAGTGAGTAACATAACTTATCGCATTTTGTGATGATCATTTGAATTTGCTATGTAAAGAGTGAAAAAAAACTACAAAAAATGCTTTATCCGTAACCGAAAGAAGAGTAGAGTTAAAGACGTAGGGTACAGAGGTAAGATGTTCTATCTTTCAGACCTTTTACTTCACGTAATCGGATTTGGCTGAATATTTTAGCCGCCCCGGTCATTTATGACCGGGGCGTTTTTTATTGCGCGAAAGAAAATTTTTTGCGTATCGATGCTGATGAGGCGGGCTACCCGGATAGAGCCACACGCGCCGCTATCCGGAGAAGTTAGCGAGATTATTCGCCTTCTTCAGAGGCTTCCTGAGGAGGGATATCGTTATACCAGCTATCCAGCTTCTGCCGTAGTTTATCCACGCCCTGCTTCTTCAGGGAAGAAAACGCTTCGACCTGCACATCTCCGTTAAAGGCGGTGACCGCTTCACGAACCATGGCGATCTGCGCTTTTCGCGCGCCGCTGGCCAGCTTATCGGCTTTGGTTAGCAGCACCAGTACCGGGATATCGCTTTCCACCGCCCATTGGATCATCTGCTGATCGAGATCTTTAAGCGGATGACGAATATCCATCAACACAACCAGTCCTTTCAGACAGAGGCGTTTCTCCAGATATTCACCCAGCGCGCGCTGCCACTTGATTTTCATCTCTTCCGGAACCTGGGCATATCCATAGCCCGGCAGGTCGACCAGGCGCTTGCCTTCAGCGACTTCAAACAGGTTAATAAGCTGCGTACGGCCTGGCGTCTTCGAAGTACGCGCGAGGCTTTTCTGGTTAGTCAGCGTGTTCAGCGCGCTGGATTTCCCGGCGTTAGAGCGGCCAGCAAAGGCCACTTCAATACCGGTATCGGCAGGAAGATGGCGGATATCTGGCGCGCTAGTGACAAAATGCGTCAGTTGATAATTCCAGTTGGTCAAGACGGTCGTCTCCGTTAAATCAGGCTTTGACGGGGATTATACCTGAACAACAGAAAAAGGCTGTTTTTACCGCACCTCATCGCTGTAAGTTAAAACCACAGTCTTTGTGAGACATTGGCTATTGGTTATATGAGAAATTCATGAGAAAAGTCTGATTAAAAATAATACAAAGTTATATAAATCATTGCGTTAAAATGAAAGAAAATTCTGAAACTCGTTTTTTTTCTGTACAGTCGGTTGTAGGTTTCCCGCAAACCAGTAAAGTAGCGGTCAAGGGCGAGGATGCTAACAGGATTATGACTCAGGATGAGGAGTCAGGAAGCGCCAGGAGGCGAGGACTACGGATTGTCAGGATGACAAACGTCTGGAGACGTTTTAAAAGGAAATGGATGTAACAGGGATCGTTGGTAGCTAAAGGAAAGACAGGGTGTGTCGTTAGCTAACATGGAAAGTAGAAGCCCATTAAGGGTTGTCAGTGCGGAAAAAGGCGACAGAGTAATCTGTCGCCTTTTTTCTTTGCTTGCTTTCTGCTAGATTCCGCCTCAATTCTATACTGAAGAAAACGGCCTGAAGATTACACAACATGAAAAAACCGACATCCGTACCTCGCGGCAAAAAAAATCGCAAAACGCGTGAAGAATTGAACCAGGAAGCCCGCGAGCGCAAGCATCAGAAGAAGCATCGTGGCCACGCGGCAGGAAGTCGTGCGACCGGCGGCGACACCGCTTCAGCAGGTAAAAAACAAGGTCAGCAGCAAGATCCCCGAATTGGCAGTAAAAAACCAATCCCGCTGGGCGTAACTGAGAATGCTCCGGCGATTAAGCAGCATAAACCAAAGAGCGAGAAACCTATGCTTTCACCGCAGGCTGAGCTGGATTTGCTGGAGAACGATGAGCGCCTGGACGCGCTGCTGGAACGTCTGGAAGAGGGCGGTACCCTGAATGCTGAAGAGCAAGCCTGGGTTGACGCTAAGCTGGATCGTATTGATGAGCTGATGCAGCAGTTGGGCCTCTCATACGATGATGACGAAGATGAAGAAGAGGAAGAAGAGCGCAAAGAAGATATGATGCGCCTGCTGAAGGGTGGAAACTAACGTTTGCACCCCATCGGATTCCCGGTCCTGCTTATAACCCTTCTGGTTATATGTTATCTGCTGTGGTTATTCGTTAAACTACGACGGTTGTCGCGGCGTCAGAAATGGCTGCGCAACCGGCTCATTACCCGCGGTGCGGTTGGGCCGGGGCGGCGTACCCGCCGACGGTACCATCGGAAGGAGTGAGCATGTCTGTGCAGTTAATCGACTGGGATCTGGCCCTGATCCAGAAATATAACTATTCCGGGCCGCGTTATACTTCGTATCCCACCGCGCTGGAGTTTTCTCCAGAATTTGGCGCCGCTGAATTTGATGCGGCGGTAGCCCGCTATCCGCAGCGTCCCCTCTCGCTGTACGTGCATATCCCGTTTTGCCATAAACTCTGCTATTTCTGCGGCTGCAACAAAATCGTCACCCGTCAGCAGCATAAGGCCGACCAGTATCTGGATGTGCTTGAGCAGGAGATTATTCATCGCGCGCCGCTTTTTGCTGGCCGCAAAGTTAATCAGCTGCACTGGGGCGGCGGTACGCCAACCTATTTAAACAAGGCGCAAATTAGTCGTCTGATGGGGCTGCTGCGTACCCATTTCAATTTTAACGCGGATGCAGAGATCTCCATTGAGGTTGATCCGCGCGAAATCGAACTCGATGTCCTGGATCATTTACGCCTCGAAGGCTTTAATCGCCTGAGTATGGGCGTGCAGGACTTCAACAAAGAAGTGCAGCGCCTGGTGAACCGCGAGCAGGATGAAGCGTTTATCTTCGCGCTACTCAACCACGCGCGCGATATCGGCTTTACCTCTACCAATATCGACCTGATTTACGGTCTGCCGAAGCAAACGCCGCAGAGCTTCGCGTATACGCTACAGAAAGTGGCGGAGCTCAACCCCGATCGTCTGAGCGTATTCAACTATGCGCATCTGCCAACGCTCTTTGCTGCGCAGCGCAAAATCAAAGACGCCGATCTGCCTTCTGCAGAACAGAAGCTGGACATTCTTCAGGAGACGATTGTTTCGCTGACGGCCGCGGGATATCAGTTTATCGGCATGGACCACTTTGCCCGTCCGGATGATGAGCTGGCGATAGCCCAGCGTGAAGGTATCCTGCATCGTAACTTCCAGGGGTATACCACCCAGGGAGACACCGATCTGCTGGGGATGGGCGTCTCGGCGATCAGCATGATTGGCGATTGCTATGCGCAGAACCAGAAAGAGCTGAAGCAGTATTATCAGCAGGTTGATGAAACCGGAACGGCGCTGTGGCGCGGTATTGCGTTGACGCGCGATGACTGCATTCGTCGCGACGTGATTAAGGCGCTAATTTGTCACTTCCGTCTCGACTTCGCTGCGGTAGAAGCGCAGTGGGATCTTACCTTCGATAGCTACTTTGCCGACGATATGAAATTGCTGGCACCGCTGGCCAAAGATGGGCTGGTGGAGGTGGATGAGAAGGGCATTCAGGTGACGCCGAAAGGCCGGCTGCTGATACGCAATATCTGCATGTGTTTTGATACGTATCTGCGCCAGAAAGCGCGGATGCAGCAGTTTTCCCGCGTGATATAAAGCATACCCCCACTCCAGGAAGGAGCGGGGGTATTATCAGCTAAACAGCCCAACCATCGCCGCGCACAGAACGGCAGCTACCGCCGTCTGCGGCGTATGACCCGCTGCAACACCGCTCGATATAATATTAATAAATGATTCAAGCATGATTTCTCCCCCGTCTTTCCGGGCAAGATCATACTCAACGCATGGCAACAGTAAAGTACAAAATAGCAGCAGTTTGCGCTGGATGACTATTTTTTACTCGCCGCCGCGCTGCTACTCCATTCCCAGCTCTTTTAGCTTACGCGTCAGGGTATTACGACCCCAGCCCAGCAGGCGAGCCGCCTCTTGTTTATGCCCCTGCGTGTGGCGTAACGCGGTGGTCAGCAGCGTGCGCTCCATCTCCGGCTGCGCTTCCGAGAGCAGGTTTTGATGACCGGAACGCAAAGCGCGATCGGCCCATTGCCCCAGCAGCGTGGCCCAGCTATCCGGCAGCATTTGCGTCGGGTTATCCGGTATCGCCGTTTCAAACAGCTCGCTGGGAAGATCCTGCGTCAGAACCTCCTGACCTGCGGCCATTACCGTCAGCCAGCGACAGGTGTTTTCCAGCTGACGTACGTTGCCCGGCCATGCCAGTCGGGTTAACGCCATCTCCGTCTCCGGATGCAGCTGTTTGGCCTCGACGCCCAGCTCACGGGCGGCGATTTGCAGGAAATGTCTCGCCAGTCGCGGGATATCTTCCCGACGCTCGCGCAGCGGCGGCAGATGGACGCGAATCACGTTCAGGCGGTGGAATAAATCCTCGCGGAATTTTCCTTCCTGGACGCGCAGCTCAAGGTTCTGGTGGGTGGCGGCAATAATGCGTACATCCACCTTCACCGGCGCATAGCCCCCCACGCGATAAAACTGGCCATCGGCCAGTACGCGCAGCAGACGTGTCTGTACGTCCAGCGGCATATCGCCGATCTCGTCGAGGAACAGCGTGCCGCCGTCTGCCTGCTCGAATCGCCCCTGGCGCACGGTATTGGCGCCGGTAAAGGCCCCTTTCTCGTGGCCAAACAGTTCTGACTCAATCAGATCTTTCGGAATGGCCGCCATATTTAGCGCGATAAACGGCGCCTTGGCGCGCGGGCTGTGGCGGTGGAGAGCGTGGGCAACCAGCTCTTTACCGGTACCGGACTCGCCGTTGATCAGTACGCTGATTGATGAACGCGACAGGCGGCCGATAATGCGGAAGACGTCCTGCATGGCCGGCGCTTCGCCGATGATATCGGCCGTTGGGCTATTAATCGGCGCATTACGCGGCTGCTGCTGTTCCTGGTAATGGCTAATGGCACGATCAACCAGCGCCACCGCTTCATCGATATCAAACGGTTTTGGCAGATAATCAAAGGCGCCCTGCTGATAGGCGCTGACCGCCGCGTCAAGATCCGAATGCGCCGTCATTATGATGACCGGGAGCATTGGATGGCGCTGTTTAATTTGCTTTAGCAGCGCCAGTCCGTCCATTCCCGGCATGCGGATATCAGACAGCAGCACATCCGGGGTTTTGGTCGTGAGGGCATCAAGCACCTCGTTGCCGCTTTCAAACGTCGTACAACTTAAGCCTGCCCCGGTGAGCGCGCGTTCAAGCACCCAACGGATGGAGCTATCGTCGTCAACGATCCATGCTATCCCTCGTTGCATAAACACCTCTACTTCCGAATAGGCAGGTACACCGAGAATTCGGTATGCCCTGGCCAACTGGTAAATTCAATTTTGCCGGAGTGCTGATCGATAAGGCTGCGGGCGATAGACAGCCCGAGCCCGGTGCCGCCTTCGCGCCCGCTCACCATCGGATAAAACAGCGTATCCTGTAAGTGAGACGGTATTCCCGGACCGTTATCTTCAACGTCGATACGCGCAGCGAGGCGGTAGCGCACGCCGTGCAGGGTTAACTGAAAGGCCGTACGGGTGCGCAGAGTGATTTCGCCGCCCTCCGGTCCCAGAGCCTGCAGCGCATTACGGACGATATTCAGCAGCACCTGTTCAATTTGGTCCGGGTCGTGCGGCAGTTCTGGCAGGCTGGGGTCATAGTCGCGAACCAGCTTGACGTTATCCGGCAGCTCCATCGACACAAGCTTTACCACCCGCTCAGCGACCTTGTGGATGCTTTCTGTTACGTGCATTCCGGGATGCTGTGGTCCCAGCAGACGGTCAACCAGATTTCTTAACCGATCGGCCTGTTCAATAATGACTTTGGTATATTCCATTAGCGCAGGATCGGGCAGCGCTTTGCTCAGCAGCTGTGCCGCGCCGCGCAGACCGCCCAGCGGATTTTTAATCTCGTGGGCCAGGCCACGCACTAAGTCGCGAGCGGCAATCTGCTGTGCGTGCTGTAGCTGCTCCTGGCTCAGACGGCGCTGATTATCCATCGGCGCCATTTCCAGCAGGATATAGCCTTCAGGCAGGCGTTGCGCCGTCAGGGAAAGGATGTGCGAGCGGCCATCAATGACCAGCGTCACTTCGTTATCGGTAAACCCTTGACCCGCAGCGAGGCTCTCCTGCATGAGGCCGATATTCAGCGAGAAATAGCTCAACAGCTCCGGCAGCGGCGTGCCGAATAATTTACGCGAACTTTGCGCCAGCAGCTGCTGCGCCGCCGGGTTCGCGTAATGCACCGCCAGGTCGTCATCGACCAGTAAGATACTGTTGATTAAAGAGTTAAGGATCTGCCCAGCATCGGGCAGTGTGCCTGTTGCCATTCGACAGTCTCCTGAAAATGAGTGCACTATTTTAGTGCAGTATAGCTTTTTATGTATAAAAAGCTCATGAGATCAGCGTGTTGGTGGAGAAAAAAGCCCATCCTGAGATGGGCTGAAAGTTTCCACGGCAACAAAACATCCTTGGTATCCCACGCCACAACACGGAATACCGCGGATTTACAGCAAAATTAGACGCTGTAGTACAGCTCGAACTCAACCGGGTGCGGAGTCATACGTACGCGGTCGTTTTCTTCAATACGCAGGGCGATGTAAGCATCGATAGCGTCGTTGGTGAATACGCCACCGGCGGTCAGGAATTCACGGTCTGCGTCCAGCGCGTTCAGTGCTTCTTCCAGAGAACCTGCAACCTGTGGGATCTCTTTCGCTTCTTCCGGCGGCAGATCGTACAGGTTTTTATCCATGGCTTCGCCCGGATGGATTTTGTTCTTGATACCGTCAAGGCCAGCCATCAGCAGCGCAGCGAAGCACAGGTACGGGTTAGCCGCCGGGTCCGGGAAGCGAACTTCGATACGGCGCGCTTTCGGAGAGGTGACAACCGGAATACGGATAGACGCGGAACGGTTACGGGCAGAGTAAGCCAGCATAACCGGCGCTTCGTAACCCGGGACCAGACGCTTGTAGGAGTTGGTGGTCGGGTTAGCCAGGGCATTAATCGCTTTAGCGTGTTTGATAACGCCGCCGATGTAGTACAGCGCTTGTTCAGACAGGCCTGCGTATTTGTCGCCAGAGAACAGGTTTACGCCGTTCTTGGAGAGGGACATGTGGCAGTGCATACCGGAACCGTTATCGCCAAACATCGGTTTTGGCATGAAGGTCGCGGTTTTGCCGAAACGGTGTGCGACGTTGTGCACAACGTATTTGTAAATCTGAATTTCGTCCGCTTTTTTGGTCATGGTGTTAAAGCGGGTAGCGATTTCGTTCTGACCCGCAGTCGCCACTTCGTGGTGGTGAGCTTCAACAACCAGGCCCATCTCTTCCATGATCATACACATGGTGGAGCGGATATCCTGAGAGGAGTCTACCGGCGGAACCGGGAAGTAACCGCCTTTCACGCCCGGACGGTGGCCTTTGTTGCCGCCTTCGTATTTGGTGGAGGAGTTCCATGCGCCTTCGATATCATCGATAGCAACGTGGGAACCGGAGATGGACGCACCAAAACGGATGTCGTCGAACAGGAAGAATTCTGGTTCTGGCCCGAACAGTACGGTGTCAGCCAGGCCGGTAGAGCGCAGATACTCTTCAGCGCGCTTAGCAATGGAGCGCGGGTCACGGTCATAGCCTTGCAGCGTGCCGGGTTCCAGGATGTCGCAGCGGATGATCAGCGTCGGTTCTTCATAGAACGGATCGATCAGCGCGGTAGTTGCATCCGGCATCAGGACCATGTCGGATTCGTTAATACCTTTCCAGCCGCCAATCGAGGAGCCATCAAACATTTTGCCTTCTTCGAAGAATTCGGCATTTACCTGATGAGAAGGAATAGTAACGTGCTGTTCTTTACCTTTGGTATCGGTGAAGCGCAGATCGACAAACTTCACTTCATGCTCGTTCAGCATCGTCAAAACGTGTTCAGCGGACATACTTAAACTCTCCCGGATTGGTCATTGTCGTCGTGGAAACGAAAACTTTTTAACTACGAAAAGTGGCGTTGTTGCCTTAAAAAATATAAAGCGAAATCTGTGCCAACTTTTAAATTGCCCCCAAAAGGCGTTATCATGCACATCATCGTGCAAAAGGGCTGCACCAAAATGAATGCATTGCACCAATATAGTGCATTTGTGTGAACATTGGGCACTTATTTGGTGCAATTGACCTTTAATAACCCTTTTAACGCTCCGTGAAAGCGATCACAAAGAATCTCTGCAATACTTGTTTGCGGAGGATGTTTGTGATCCTGTTTTGTACTGCGATTAATCCGTGTACAATAACGCGCTATTTCTAATGCCTGAGGCAAAGTTGTGATCGAAAATTTGCGTAATATCGCCATCATCGCGCACGTTGACCATGGTAAAACTACCCTGGTTGATAAGCTGCTACAGCAATCCGGTACGTTCGACGCGCGTGCCGAAACTCAAGAGCGAGTGATGGACTCCAACGATTTGGAGAAAGAGCGCGGGATTACCATCCTGGCTAAAAACACCGCTATCAAATGGAATGACTACCGTATCAACATCGTTGATACCCCAGGGCACGCCGACTTCGGTGGTGAAGTTGAACGTGTCATGTCCATGGTTGATTCCGTTCTGTTGGTCGTTGATGCAATGGATGGTCCGATGCCGCAAACGCGCTTCGTGACCAAAAAAGCCTTTGCTCATGGCCTGAAGCCAATTGTTGTTATCAACAAAGTTGACCGTCCGGGCGCGCGTCCTGACTGGGTTGTCGATCAGGTATTCGACCTGTTTGTTAACCTCGACGCTACCGACGAGCAGCTGGACTTCCCTATCGTTTACGCTTCTGCGCTGAACGGTATCGCGGGTCTGGATCACGAAGATATGGCTGAAGACATGACGCCGCTGTATCAAACCATCGTCGATCGCGTACCGGCACCGAACGTTGACCTTGATGGCCCGCTGCAGATGCAAATCTCCCAGCTGGACTACAACAACTACGTTGGCGTCATCGGCATCGGCCGCATCAAGCGCGGTAAAGTGAAGCCGAACCAGCAGGTCACTATCATTGATAGCGAAGGCAAAACCCGTAACGGTAAAGTCGGTAAAGTTCTGACCCATCTGGGCCTTGAGCGTATCGAGAGCGACGTCGCAGAAGCTGGCGATATTATCGCGATCACCGGTCTGGGCGAACTGAACATCTCTGACACCATCTGCGATACGCAGAATGTTGAAGCGCTGCCGGCGCTGTCCGTTGATGAGCCGACCGTCTCTATGTTCTTCTGCGTTAACACCTCGCCGTTCTGTGGTAAAGAAGGTAAGTACGTTACCTCTCGTCAGATCCTTGACCGCCTGAACAAAGAGCTGGTACATAACGTCGCGCTGCGCGTTGAAGAAACGCCGGATGCAGACGCATTCCGCGTTTCTGGCCGTGGTGAACTGCACCTGTCCGTTCTTATCGAGAACATGCGTCGTGAAGGTTTCGAAATGGCGGTTTCCCGTCCGAAAGTTATCTTCCGCGAAATCGATGGCCGTAAGCAAGAGCCGTTCGAAAACGTCACGCTGGACGTTGAAGAGCAGCACCAGGGTTCTGTGATGCAGGCGCTGGGTGAGCGTAAAGGCGATCTGAAAAACATGAATCCAGATGGCAAAGGCCGCGTACGTCTCGACTACGTGATCCCAAGCCGTGGTCTGATCGGCTTCCGTTCAGAATTCATGACCATGACCTCCGGTACCGGTCTGCTGTACTCCACCTTCAGCCACTACGACGACGTTCGTGCGGGTGATGTGGGTCAGCGTCAGAACGGTGTTCTGATCTCCAACGGCCAGGGTAAAGCGGTTGCGTTCGCACTGTTCAGCCTGCAGGATCGCGGTAAGCTGTTCCTGGGCCACGGCGCAGAAGTTTACGAAGGCCAGATTATCGGTATTCACAGTCGTTCTAACGACCTGACGGTAAACTGCCTGACCGGTAAGAAACTGACCAACATGCGTGCGTCCGGTACTGACGAAGCAACGGTTCTGGTTCCGCCGGTTAAGATGACCCTGGAGCAGGCTCTGGAGTTCATCGATGACGACGAACTGGTAGAAGTCACCCCGACTTCTGTCCGTATCCGTAAACGTCACCTGACCGAGAACGACCGTAAACGCGCGATGCGCGGTGCGAAAGAAGATTAATTAACGCTTTTTTCTGCTATCTGAACCCTGCCTCAATGGCAGGGTTTCTTTTTTGTACAAAGCCCTGCCGCCCGTAGTCAAACTCCCCCTTTCCCGCTACAGTTAATTTTCCACGGTGCAAAAGGAGAGGACCATGCTCTATATCTTTGATTTAGGTAATGTGATTGTCGATATTGACTTCAACCGGGTGCTCGGGACGTGGAGTGATTTAACGCGCATTCCACTTGCGACGCTGCAGCAGCATTTCACCATGGGCGAAGCGTTCCACCAGCATGAGCGCGGTGAAATCAGCGACGAAGATTTTGCGGCGGCGATGTGCCATGAAATGAACATGTCGCTAAGCTACGAGCAATTCTCCCACGGCTGGCAGGCGGTTTTCGTTGCCCTGCGCCCGGAGGTTATCGCGATTATGCAAAAATTACGCGAGCAGGGGCATCGCGTTGTGGTTCTGTCCAACACGAACCGTTTGCATACGACTTTCTGGCCGGATGAGTACCCTGAGATACGCGCCGTTGCTGATCATATCTATCTTTCTCAAGAGATGGGGATGCGTAAACCGGAAGCGCGGATCTATCAGAGCGTCCTCGACGCTGAAGGTTTCGCCGCTGACGATACGGTCTTCTTCGATGATAACGCGGACAATATCGCCGGGGCTAACCAGCTTGGCATAACCAGTATTCTGGTGACCGGGAAGGAAACCATCCCCAACTACTTTGCTAAACTGCTATGCTAAAAACCGTTCATCAAAAAACAACGCGCCATCTGCGGCCGCTGGTCGCCTGGCTAAAGCTGTTATGGCGGCGTATTGATGAAGATAATATGACGACCCTGGCAGGCAATCTTGCCTACGTGTCGTTACTCTCCCTTGTGCCGCTGATTGCCGTCGTGTTCGCGCTGTTCGCGGCATTTCCGATGTTTTCTGATGTCAGTATTCAGATTCGCCACTTTATTTTCGCCAATTTCATTCCGGCAACCGGAGATGTCATTCAGGGCTATATTGAGCAGTTTGTCGCCAACTCCAGCCGGATGACCGCCGTGGGCGCTTTCGGCCTGATTGTGACATCGCTGCTGCTGATGTATTCGATTGATAGCGCGTTGAACACCATCTGGCGCAGTACCCGAACCCGGCCCAAAACCTACTCCTTTGCGGTTTATTGGATGATCCTTACCCTGGGGCCGCTGCTGGCGGGGGCCAGCCTGGCGATCAGCTCCTATCTCCTGTCGTTACGCTGGGCCAGCGACCTGAATAGCGTGATTGACGATGTGCTGCGTATTTTTCCGCTCATTTTATCCTGGGTGGCATTCTGGCTGCTTTACAGCATTGTGCCGACGGCCGAGGTGCGTAACCGCGATGCGATAATCGGTTCCCTGGTCGCGGCGCTGCTCTTTGAGGCGGGTAAGAAAGCTTTTGCTTTATATATCACTGCGTTCCCGTCATATCAGCTGATTTATGGCGTGCTTGCCGTGGTGCCTATTTTGTTTGTCTGGGTGTACTGGACGTGGTGTATCGTCTTGCTTGGCGCTGAAATTACTGTCACTCTCGGTGAATACCGCAAACTGAAAAAAGAAGAAACAGAACAATCATGATTGCATTAATTCAACGCGTATCCCGAGCTAGCGTTACCGTGGAGGGTGAAGTGACGGGCGAAATCGGCCCCGGGCTTCTGGTGCTGTTAGGCGTCGAGAGAGACGATGATGAGCAAAAGGCGAACCGCCTGTGCGAGCGCGTGCTGGGATACCGTATTTTTAGCGATGCTGAAGGCAAAATGAATCTGAACGTGCAGCAGGCTGGCGGCAGCGTGCTGGTGGTTTCGCAGTTTACGCTGGCAGCCGATACCGAACGCGGGATGCGTCCTGGTTTTTCGAAAGGGGCTGCACCGGATAAAGCGGAAGCGCTGTACGAGTATTTCGTTGAGCGCTGCCGCCAGCAGCAAATGAATACGCAGACCGGGAGATTTGCTGCCGATATGCAAGTTTCTCTGGTGAATGATGGTCCCGTGACCTTTTGGTTGCAGGTATGAGCCAGCTTCCGGGCAGGCTGCGGGTAACAAAAGAGAGTACAGCTATGTATCACCTTCGTGTACCGCAAACAGAAGAAGAGTTAGAGAGCTACTACCAGTTCCGCTGGGAGATGCTGCGTAAGCCGCTGCATCAGCCGAAAGGGTCCGAGCGCGATGCGTGGGATGCGATGGCGCACCATCAAATGGTGGTCGATGAAGAGGGCAATCTGGTTGCCGTCGGGCGGCTGTATGTGAATGCGGAAAACGAAGCTTCTATCCGTTTTATGGCCGTCCATCCGTCAGTACAGGATAAAGGGCTGGGAACCCTGATGGCGATGACGCTGGAGTCCGTCGCCCGTCAGGAAGGCGTTAAGCGCGTGACCTGTAGCGCCCGCGAAGATGCAGTGGAGTTCTTCGCTAAGCTCGGTTTTGTGAACCAGGGCGAAATCACGACGCCGACGACCACGCCGATCCGTCATTTTCTGATGATTAAGCCGATAGCCTCGCTGGACGATATTTTACATCGCGGCGACTGGTGCGCTCAGCTGCAGCAGGCCTGGTATCAGCATATCCCTCTCAGCGAGAAAATGGGCGTGCGCATTCAGCAGTATACCGGGCAAAAGTTTATCACCACCATGCCGGAAGCCGGTAACCAGAACCCGCACCATACGCTGTTCGCCGGCAGCCTGTTTTCTCAGGCAACGTTAACCGGCTGGGGGCTTATCTGGCTGATGCTGCGTGAGCGGCATCTTGGCGGCACAATTATTCTTGCCGATGCGCATATCCGCTACAGTCAGCCTATTAGCGGACGCCCCAGCGCCGTTGCCGATCTTGGCTCGTTAAGCGGCGATCTTGACCGGCTGGCGCGAGGCCGCAAAGCGCGCGTTCAGCTGCAGGTTGAGCTATTTGGCGACGAGCGGCTGGGCGCGGTTTTTGAGGGTATCTATATTGTTCTTCCCGCGAAACCGTTCGGCCCCTATGAAGAGGGCGGTAACGAAGAGGAGTAGTCTCCCTTTATGCTTAACTATCGGCCTGGTGTTTTAACCCGCCAGGCGATATCTCTCATCGCGCTGCCGGCCGCCGGGCTGATGCCGCCCAGCTGAAAGAAGCCGTGAATCACCCCGAGATAACGCTGACAGGTGCAGTCAACGCCCTGCTCAAGCAGGCGCTGGTAAAGCGCTTCGCCTTCATCACGCAGAGGGTCGTATTCCGCAGTCAGAATATGCACCGGCGGTAAGCCGTGAAAGTCTTTACGCCACAGCGGGCTGGCTTCCGGATGGTGGAGCGCCGTCGCGGAAAGGTACATTTCATAGCCGCTGAGCAGGGTATCTTCGGTGATGATGTAATCTTTACCGTTATCGATATAGCTCTTCATGCTGGCGGTGGCGTCCAGCATCGGGTAAATCAAAACCAGCTGCGCGGGTTGCCAGGCCTGCGTTGTTTTGAGCCGCAGGGCGGTCACTAATGCCAGGTGTCCCCCGGCGCTGTCGCCAGCCAGCGTAATACGGGAAGCGTCGATGCCTAACTGCTCCGCGCGGCGGTGAATAATCAGCGCGCCTCTCTCCGCATCGTCATGGGCGGTAGGGAAAGTATGCTCCGGCGCCAGCCGGTATTGCACGGCGATAACGCGGCAGCCGCTGTGGTATGCCAGCTGGCGGAGCTGATGGTCATGCGTGGCGAAACCGCCGCTGATAAAGCAGCCACCGTGGAAATAGATAATGGCAGGCAGTGCGCCGGAAGCGTTAAGGGGAGATACAACGCGAAATGCCATGCCGTCGAGCTCGATATCTTCTACCTGAACGCGCTTTTCCTGTTCCCCAGCCAGTACCGTACTGGCGAGATAGCCGCGTCTCCGGTCATCAATATTCTGTTCGCGCGATGAGGGGCGGCCCGCATCGATAAATTCCCGCACCAGCTCTGCGATACCCTTTTCAAGCGCCATTTTTCATTCCCTTAAGCTGTTTGGATATACAGTGTTATAGCCTGATTGTGAGCAAAAGAAAACCGGGGATTTTCGTCGGGAAGTGATTCTGGAAAGCGGCTCGCAAAACCAAAGATTTTGCCGGCATACCGGGAGTGTTTACACCATTATCAATGGTGAGCCGGGCAGCAGGCGCCGCCCGACATGATGCCTGCCGTTATTCCCCTTCGCCAGGGAACAGGAACGGGTTGATGGAGCTGCGGGCGAAGCCCTCTTGTTCCATCCGTGCGTCCAGTACCAGCGAGGCGAGGTCGTCGGCTACGGCCTCCACTTTTGGGTCTTTTTCCTGATAGAGAATCTTCAGGTAGGTACCGCAGTCGCCGCAGGTTTCGGCTTTAATCGCCGACTGCTCGTTATCCAGTGACCAGTAGTGCAGATCGCGCGTCTGTTCGCAGTTGCTGCACTTCACGCGCACCACGTGCCATTCGGTTTCGCACAGGTTGCAGTGCAGATAGCGCAGGCCCTGTGTGGTACCAATTTGCACCATGCTGGAGACCGGCATCGAGCCGCAAACCGGGCAGAACTGACGCTGTTCACCATATTCAGCGCGGGCCTTTCCGGGGATCAGGCTGGCCATCTGCGCCCAATAGAGCGAAAGCGCGGCCCAGATAAACGGAGCTTTATCGCTGCTGACAGAGGCAAAATCTGACGCAAACAGCGCGCTTGCCATCAGTTCCAGCTCCTGCTCGGAGGCTTTTTCCAGATTCTCGATGACCGCCAGCGCCGGGCCGCTCATCTCCGGCTTCAGTTCGGCAATCAGAGAATGCAGCAGCTTGTGCCAGTGCTTATCGCGCGGCAAAACGTGGATATCCAGCGGCGGTTTACCCTGGTCGTTCGCTTCTTTGATGCGCGCGGTGAGATCCATCTGCAGCGGATGGTCGTACAGCACCACTTCCTGCGCGTGGGCGATAAGCGCGGCAAAGCGCAGGTAATCACCCAGCGGGTTATTTTCAGCCAGTTCGCGCAGGCGTTCGGCGCGACGGTTATATAAATTTTTGAGCCGGGGAAACAACAACGGCGGGATCATATCCGTCGCGCGTTTCTCGCTCTTTTCCAGCTCATCTTGCGGGATGATACGAATGCTCATTCAGTCACTTCCTGGTTTCAGCAGATTCGGCGATGGTCGCATCCGCTCTGCGATTTGGCGGGCATCATGCGCCCGCTCTGGTGATGTTATTAATGATAACCGCAATCGGCATACGGGATATACCCACGACATCGCAATGTGTGCGCTACGATACCTGATATCGATACCCCCGACTATGCACCGTTAGGATTAGCTGCCCTGCGCCATGGCTTGAGCGAAACGGGAAACGTGCCGCTCCCGCCTGCGGCGCACTCTGGCTAACGTTGTCAAAACAGCGCGTTATCCGCAAAAAAATGGCGTCGATATACGACGCCATTTCAGAGACGAACAACGCGCTCGGGCCTACGACTGGCGCTTATCCTGCTTTTCGCGGACTTCACGATACCAGCGCGGGTGATGTTTCTTCGCCCAGGTCTTCGTAACCCAGCCTTCCACCATCGCGGTAATGGTGCCCTTCACCCACAGCGCAGCGTAAATATGCACCATGATCACCACAATCAGCGCCACCGCAGAGAAGGAGTGCAGCATCAGCGCGAAGCGGATAACCGGGATGGAGAAGGCCGGCGCAAAGTACGGACGCCAGATGATCACGCCGCTCACCAGCAGCAGCACCAGGAAGATAATCGCCGCCCAGAACACGCATTTCTGGCCGAAGTTATAGCGCCCGGTGTCGCCCACTTCCTCGTTGACGACAATCTTGCGAATATTTTTCGCCCAGAAAATATCGTCCCGGTTGATCAGGTTGTGGTGCCAGTAGCGGAAGAACATGATGATGAACGAAGCAAACATAATCACGCCCACGAACGGGTGCAGAATACGCGCCAGCTGCGGGGTGCCCATGATTTGCATCAGCCAGTTGAAGGACGGGAAGAAAAAGCCCAGCCCGCTCACCGCCGCCAGCACGAAGCAGAAGGCGGTGACCCAGTGGTTGATTCGCTCCGGCGCGGTGTAGCGCACGATGGTGTCACGTCTTTTCATTTGCGCACCTCGTCTTTCTCTTCATCCAGATTGTCCTCTTCCTCTTCCGCGCGGTTCGGACCGACGCCGACGTAGTGGAAGATGCTGGCGGCGAAGGTGGCCGCAAAGCCGACCGCCGCGAGAGGCTTCCAGATCCCTTTCCAGAACTTAACCGTGGCGCTGATTTCCGGGTTCTCCGGCAGGCCGTGGTACAGATTCGGCTTGTCGGCGTGGTGCAGCACGTACATCACGTGCGTGCCGCCAACGCCTGCCGGATCGTACAGGCCCGCGTTGTCGTAACCGCGGGTTTTCAGCTCGGCGACGCGCTCGCCCGCCAGCGTTTTCATATCCTCTTTGGAGCCAAAGTGGATAGCACCGGTTGGGCAGGTTTTCACGCATGCCGGCTCCTGGCCAACGTTAACGCGGTCCACGCACAGTGTACATTTGTAGACGCGGTTATCTTCCGGGTTCAGGCGCGGCACGTTGAACGGGCAGCCGGCGATGCAGTAGCCGCAGCCGATGCACTGCTCGGACTGGAAGTCGACGATGCCGTTGGCGTACTGAATGATTGCCCCTTCCGCCGGGCAGGCCTTCAGGCAGCCCGGGTCGGCGCAGTGCATACAGCCGTCCTTACGGATGAGCCACTCCAGTTTGTCGTTCTGCTCCACTTCCGAGAAGCGCATCACGGTCCAGGATTTGGCGGTCAGGTCGGCGGGGTTATCGTACACCCCGACGTTGTGACCGACTTCATCCCGGATGTCGTTCCACTCGGAACAGGCCACCTGGCAGGCTTTACAGCCGATACAGGTGGTGACGTCGATAAGCTTCGCCACCTCTTCCTGATGGTCCCGCGCTCGGGGCGCGGGGGTGAAGCCGTTAGTCGCGGAACGACGGATAATGTCTTGCGATTGATAAGCCATAATTCGTCTCCGTTACGCCTTTTCCACGTTCACGAGGAAAGCCTTGAACTCCGGCGTCTGCGTGTTCGCATCACCAACAAACGGCGTCAGGGTATTGGCGATAAACCCTTTCTTCGCCACGCCTTCGTAGCCCCAGTGAATCGGAATACCGATAGTATCGATATCCTTACCGTCCGCTTTCAGCGTGCGAATACGCTTGGTCACCACCGCCTTGGCTTTGATATAGCCGCGGTTAGAGGAGACCTTCACGGTATCGCCATGGGCGATGCCGAGCTTGTTCGCCAGCTTCTCGCCGATCTCCACGAACTGTTCCGGCTGCGCGATGGCGTTAAGCAGCGCGTGCTTGGTCCAGTAGTGGAAGTGCTCGGTCAGGCGGTAAGTAGTACCGACGTAAGGGAATTTCTCCGCTTTGCCCATCTGCTCAAGGTCGCCTTTAAAGACGCGAGCAGCCGGGTTAGAGACCACGTTCGGGTGCAGCGGGTTGGTGCCCAGCGGCGTTTCAAACGGCTCGTAGTGTTCCGGGAACGGCCCTTCCGCCATCTTATCGATAGCGAACAGACGCCCCATCCCTTCCGGCTGCATGATAAACGGCCCGACATCGCTGTCCGGCGCCGCGGCGCTGTAGTCTGGAATATCCACGCCGCCCCACTTCGCGCCGTCCCATTTCAGGAGCTGGCGCTTCGGATCCCACGGTTTACCCTGCGGGTCCGCGGAGGCGCGGTTATACAGAATGCGGCGGTTAAGCGGCCACGCCCATGCCCAGCCCAGCGTATTGCCGAGGCCCGATGGATCGGCGTTATCGCGACGCGCCATCTGGTTGCCGTCAGGCGTCCAGCTACCGGCGAAGATCCAGCAGCCGCTGGAAGTCGTGCCGTCGTCACGCAGCTGCGCAAACGAGCTGAGCTGCTGGCCTTTCTTGACGATCACCGCCCCGGTTGCCGGGTCGGTAATGTCTGCCAGCGCCTTGCCGTTGCTCTCCATCGCTACTTCTTCCGACGCTGGTTCATGCGGCGTGGCGTAGTTCCACGTCATGTTCAGCACCGGTTCCGGCGCCGGTCCGCCCTGTTCGGCGTACATCTTGCGCAGGCGTAAGAAGATACCGGCGAGGATCTCACCGTCGGTGGTCGCAATCCCCGGGGCGTCCGCGCCTTTCCAGTGCCACTGCAGCCAGCGGCCGGAGTTAACGATAGAACCGTTCTCTTCGGCGAAGCAGGTGGACGGCAGGCGGAACACTTCGGTCTGGATTTTCGCCGGATCGACGTCGTTCGACTCCCCGTGGTTTTGCCAGAAGGTGGAGGTTTCGGTGTTGAGCGGGTCGATGGTCACCAGGAACTTAAGCTTCGACAGCGACGCGACAACCTTGTTTTTGTTCGGGAACGACGCTACCGGGTTGAAGCCCTGGCAGATATAGCCGTTCACTTTGCCCTGGTTCATCATCTCGAAATATTGCAGGACGTCGTAGCCCTTATCCCACTTCGGTAGCCAGTCAAAGCCCCAGCTGTTTTCCGCCGTGGCTTTATCGCCAAAGAAGGCCTTCATCATTGAGACGAAGAATTTCGGGTAATTACCCCAGTAGTTCACCTGGTCCTTCAACAGCGGTTTCGGCGTGTTGGCGGCGAGGTAGGTTTGCAGGTCAGTCTGTTTCTCGCTCGGCAGCGTCATATAGCCAGGCAGGCTCTGCGACAGCAGTCCCAGGTCGGTAAGACCCTGAATATTGGAGTGGCCGCGCAGGGCGTTTACGCCGCCGCCCGCCATGCCCATATTGCCGAGCAGCAGCTGGATCATCGCCATGGTGCGGATGTTCTGCGCGCCGATGGAGTGCTGCGTCCAGCCCAGCGCGTAGAGGAACGAGGCGGTTTTATCGTGCGCGCTGGTTTCCGCGATGTACTCGCAGACTTTGAGGAAGTCAGCTTTTGGCGTTCCGCAGATGTTTTCGACAACTTCTGGTGTATAGCGGGAAACGTGCTGCTTCAGCAGGTTCCAGACGCAGCGCGGATGCTGCAGCGTGGTATCGCGTTTGGCAAAGCCGTTTTCATCCAGCTCATAGTTCCAGGACGTTTTATCGTACTTGCGGGCTTCGGCGTCGTAGCCGCTGAACAGACCGTCTTCAAAGCTGTAATCCTCACGCACGATCAGGCTGGCGTTGGTGTAAGCCTCGGTATATTCACGGTTAATTTTTTCGTTGTTCAACAGGTACAGGATGACGCCTGACAGGAAGGTAATGTCAGTACCGGAACGAATTGGGGTATAGAAATCAGCTACCGCCGCGGTACGCGTAAAGCGCGGATCGATCACAATCAGCTTCGCGCCGTTGCGAATCTTGGCTTCCATCGCCCAGCGGAATCCAACCGGGTGAGCTTCAGCGGCGTTGCCGCCCATCACCACGACGAGATTGGCGTTCTTGATGTCGACCCAGTGGTTGGTCATCGCACCGCGACCAAATGTTGGAGCAAGACTTGCTACCGTTGGTCCGTGTCAGACGCGCGCCTGGTTGTCGACCGCGAGCATACCGAGCGCGCGGGTAAATTTCTGGGTTAAATAACCGGTTTCGTTACTGGAGGCGGAGGCGCACAGCATACCGGTGGTCAGCCAGCGGTTGACGGTGGTGCCTTCGCTATTCTGCGCGACAAAGTTGGCGTCGCGGTCCTCTTTCATCAGCTTAGCGATGCGATCGAACGCTTCATCCCAGCTGATTTTCTGCCATTTATCAGAGCCTGGCGCACGGTATTCCGGAAATTTCAGGCGACTTTCGGAATGGATAAAGTCCACCAGACCGGCCCCTTTAGGGCAGAGCGCGCCACGGTTGACCGGATGGTCCGGGTCACCTTCGATATGGAAGATAGACGCTTTGGCATTTTTTGCGCCGTCGCCGAGGCTGTACATTAACAGCCCGCAGCCAACGGAACAGTAAGTGCAGGTGTTACGGGTTTCGCGGGTGCGCAGCAGCTTGTACTGCCGTGTTTCCGCGAGCGCTAAACCGGGCGCAAAGCCCAGCGCCGCTGCCGTGGTTCCTGCCATACCGCCAGCGCAGATCTTAAAGAACTGCCTTCTGCTGACCTGCATGGTTCGCTCCTTGTTTCGACATTGTCACGTATAGTTATTTGCTTTGCGGTAAGGGCCGCAAAGGTTCAGAATTGGGGGTAATTTCCCTCGTTCCCGAAGGGATATAAACAGAATACCACATTGTGTGTATGCCTGTTCCAATACGGTTAAGACAAAGTGAACAAGAAGCCTCTTGAACAAATCGAAAATGTGACAGATATCACAGGTTATCGCCAGGTATCGCTCTGGAAGCGCCAAAATTTGCAACATCCTCAGCCAGACGAGTTAGCTGAAGAGGTACCCGTTGCGCTGGTTTATAATGGCATCTCGCACGTGGTGATGATGGCGACGCCGAAAGACCTGATGCAGTTCGCCGTCGGCTTTTCCTTATCCGAAGGGATTATCGAAAACCGGGGCGAGATTTATGGTATGGACGTCGTTCAGGCCTGTAACGGCCTGGAAGTGCAAATCGAACTCTCCAGCCGCCGCTTTATGGGACTGAAAGAGCGCCGTCGCGCGCTGGCCGGACGCACCGGCTGCGGCGTATGCGGCGTTGAGCAGCTCAACGATATCGGGAAGCCCGTGCAGCCGCTGCCCTTTACCCAGACGTTCGATCTGGCGAATCTCGATCGCGCGCTGGCTCACCTGCATGATTTTCAGCCGATAGGCCGCCTTACCGGCTGTACTCACGCCGCGGCCTGGGTAAGTCCTTCCGGCGAGCTCGCGGGCGGCCATGAAGACGTGGGTCGCCACGTGGCGCTGGACAAGCTCCTGGGACACCGCGCGGAATCAGAAGGCGCCTGGCAGAACGGCGCGGCGCTGGTCTCCAGCCGCGCCAGCTATGAAATGGTGCAGAAGGCGGCCATGTGCGGGGTGGAAATCCTCTTTGCGGTCTCTGCCGCGACTACGCTGGCGGTTGACGTCGCCGGGCGCTGCAACCTGACGCTGGTGGGATTCTGCAAGCCGGGCAGGGCGACCGTTTACACGCATCCGCAGCGGTTAATCGCGGGTTAAATTTAAGTCAGTTTTTTTGAATGATGACAACAAATCCTTCCGCTTTTTGTTTGGCGATGTGAGGGCTACTATTTATCACATCAAGGCACGGCGCCTTATTCAAACAACTAACGTAAAGGGTTTATATCATGAAAAGCATCAAAACTTTTGTCGCAGTTATCGCTCTGGCCGCTTCTTTTGGTTCTTTCGCTGCGGAAACCGTGACCGCGACCGCCGCAACGATGGACGGTGCGGAAGCGAAAATCGCCGCTCAGGCCCAGGCTGCTGGCGCTTCATCTTACAAAATTACCGAAGCGTTTACCGGTAACCGCGTGCACATGACTGCGGAACTGAATAAATAAGCGTAAAGCTACTGTCGAAAGAGCGCCCAAGGGGCGCTTTTTTTGTGTCTGAGATTTATTCCCAGGGGGGCTTAACGCAGGTGCCTTTGCCGTGAGGGGCGGCGATATCAGAATCAAAACAGGCTGAATGCAGCTTTACGCGTTGGTCCCTGCAAGAAGGCAGACAACAGATGAGAAAGCCGTGGACCTTCCTGACGCAAAAAAATGCGCTATTTATCACATTTCTGTCTTTTCATCATCGCTGGGTTTATGGGAGAAAACAGGCAGCCCACCCGCACAATTATCGCTTCAAGCAACTTAATGATCTTAAAGAAAATAAAAAGATAATTGTTAAGACGATCTCATTTTATAAAAGAGATATGCATCACAAAAAATGAGGAAATAAACCCACTGTCAATATTAGGCTCGGAGGAATTTATCAGCATATTGTGATCTCTATTGCAAATAACGGTCTTGAACTCAGGGAAAAATGTGGGCAAGCAAAGCAACGGAGACAGGCAATGAAAATTGGCATGGTTATTAGCGGTGGCGATGTTTCTGGAATTAATAATTTTATATTCCAGATAGCCAGACTGGCGAGTGCCGATATCACCCTTTTTAATGGCGGAATACCCGGACTGCTGGATAAAAATCATCACGAGGTCGCCTGGCGCGATCTGGTTGATTTCTCCATTGCCTCTATTCCGATCATCACCTCCGGGCGAACCAGCCGCAGGCTGCTGCGCAGTGAATATGAAACCATAGCCAAAAAAATTAAAT
The DNA here is from genome assembly GCF_040061575.1 of Klebsiella sp. CB_Kp196. Taxonomy (NCBI): domain Bacteria; kingdom Pseudomonadati; phylum Pseudomonadota; class Gammaproteobacteria; order Enterobacterales; family Enterobacteriaceae; genus Klebsiella; species Klebsiella sp. CB_Kp196. The sequence goes on along the minus strand of NZ_JBEAFH010000056.1, from coordinate 95,717 downwards.
CACTGCGCATTGATGTGCTGATTATGGCCGGCGGCGACGGCAGCCTGCAGTTTCTCAATACGCTGAGCGAATTTGATATTAACTGCTTTGGCGTCGGGATGACTATCGATAATGATGTGTACGGCAGCGATTATACCATTGGTTTTTCCACCGCCTGCGAGCAGATTATTAAGGAAGTTTCCCGGTTAAGAAATACCGGAAGAGCATTACCGGGCCGCGTCTTTATGGTCGAAATATTAGGAGGCTATTGTGGAGAGTTAACGCTGCAATCCGCGATTAAATCGAATGCTGATATCGCCCTGATTCCGGAATCGCAGATGCCGTTAGAAACGCTGGCCGAGCGGGTGAAGCATAAGCTGACACAGCAGAACAGCGTGGTGATCCTGTGCTCTGAAGGCTACACCAGGGAGTATTCTCCCGGCTTTCAGGGGGCCATTGATACCATGATTAAGCAGCTTGAACCGCAAATTGGCGTGCGTATTCGTAAAACCATCGTAGGCTACGGTTTGCGCAATGGCGATCCGACCTGCGAAGAAATTTACCAGGGCACGATTATGGCCAGTGAAGTAGTTCGCTGTATTCAGTCAGGGATGAAAAATAAAGCCATCATAATTAATTCAAGCAACAAACCTATTCCGATTGATTTAGTTAGTATGAAAAAACGTCTGGTCGACACTGAAGGACATCATTATAAACTTGCCAAACAACTCAATATTATTTGAGGAGACCCTACATGCTGAAAATTCTATGCGTATGTGGCTGCGGCCTCGGTTCAAGCTTTGCCATTGAAATGACGGCGAAGGCAGTTTTAAAGAAGCTGGAGATTCCCGCACAGATTGAACATACCACTATTTCCGAAGCCGGGGCGTTTAAATCAGATATGATTCTGACGCAAAAAACCTTCGCCGATATATTAACGGCGGATGCCAGTGCGGAAGAAATTAAACGCGTGGTGGTACTGCATAAGCTCACCGATAAAGATGAAATTGAAGCTAAGATCGTCGCATTCTTAAAAGAGCGTAACCTGAAGGTAGCGGACTATGAATAGCTTTGTAGAGTTTATCGTTAAAGATTTACTCGGCCAGGCTTCAATATTAATTGCATTTATTGCGATGCTGGGCCTGATTCTGCAAAAAAAATCAGCGGGCAAAACGGCGGAGGGGACGTTTAAAACGCTGCTCGGTTTCTTAATTATGATGGCCGGCATCAACATTATTGTCGCCACGCTAACGTTCCTTAACGATATCTTCACGCAGGGATTCGGCATGAAAGGCTACATTACCGATGTCGCCGCCATCGCCGGATTAGCCAACCGTGAATTAGGTTCCGAAGTCGCGCTGACCCTGATGGTGATTTTTGCCGTCAACATCATTATCGCCCGCCTGACGCCGCTGAAATATATCTTTCTGACCGGCCAGGCGCTGCTGTGGATGGCAACCATCGGCGCGGTGATTGGCTATAAAGCCGGGCTGACCGGACTGCCGTTGATTTTAACCGGCGGTATTTTCGGCGGCGTGATGGCGGTACTGATGCCCGCCTTGGCGCAGCCGGTCGTCAGGCGCATCACCGGTTCCGATGACGTGGCGCTGGGGCATTTCTGCACTATCGGCTATCTGGTGCAGGCGGCGGTGGCTAAAGTGGTGGGTAAAGGTTCCCGCTCAACGGAAGATCTTGAATTACCGGATAACTTTAAGTTCCTCCAGGACACCTATCTCGCGATGGCGGTGGTGATGGTGCCGATGTATCTCATTCCCGCGATTGCGGCGGGCCCGGAATATATCGCTCAGTTCTCCAACGGCATTAACTACCTGATGTACGCCTTTATGCAGTCCATTCAGTTTGTGGCGGGGGTATTCGTTCTCTACAGCGGCGTGCGCCTGTTGCTCAACGAGCTGGTGCCGGCATTTCGCGGAATTGCGATGCGCATTGTCCCGGACGCTAAGCCTGCGCTCGATTGCCCGGTGCTGTTCCCGTATGCGCCCAATGCGGTGATCGTCGGCTTCCTGGCGACGACCGTCGGCTCCATCATCGGCATGCTGGTGTTCCCGATGTTTGGCCTGGCGATGATCCTGCCCGGTCTGTTAACCAACTTTTTTGCCGGCGGTACGGCGGGCGTCTTCGGTAACGCGCTGGGCGGCCGCCGCGGGGCGATGATTGGCGGCGTCATTCACGGCCTGTTTATCACCTTCCTGCCCGCCATTTTGGTACCGATGCTGGAAAGCTACGGTTTTACCGGCGTCACCTTCAGCGATTCGGACGTGATTAGTTCCGGTCTGGTATTAGGCCACGCCTTCCAGAACAACTGGCTCTTTGTCGCCTTGTTCATTGTTTTTGTTGCCGCACTGGCATGGTTCGTAAACGGTAAATCAGCGAAGCCGAAAGGGGAAAATGTTCATGAGTCTGTATAACTTCAACGCTATTCTGAAAATTGCGCAGGAAAGAGATTTTAAAGCCATTGGCTCATTTAATTTGCACTGTATTGAAATGCTGCCCGCCTTTTTTAAAGCGGCGCAACAAAGCGATAGCCCATTAATGATTCAAATCTCTACCGGGACGGCGGAATATCTCGGCTATCGTTTACTGGTGGATGCGGTTCGTTCATTAGCGGAAAGTGAAAACGTGCCGACCTGCCTGCACCTGGATCACTGCTCTGATATCAGCGCCATTGAAACGGCCATGGATGCCGGATTTTCATCGGTGATGTACGACGGCTCCCATCTGGATCTGGAAGAGAATATTGGCAATACCCGCATCGTGGTGGAAATGGCGCGCCCGCGGAATATCACGGTAGAAGGCGAGCTGGGGGCGATCGGCGGATCGGAAGATGGCAAAGCCGTGGCCGCGGAGGATATCTGCTTCACCACGGTGGAGGACGCCAAACGCTTTGTGGAGGAGACGCAGGTGGATATGCTGGCGGTCTCCGTGGGCACGGTGCACGGCCTGTATACCGGTAAGGCGCAAATTCAGCACCAGCGGCTGAAAGAGATTAGCGCCGCGACCGGCGTGCCGTTAGTGCTGCACGGCGGCACCGGCGTCAGCGATGAAGATATGCGCCTGGCAGTCACTGAAGGTATCAACAAGGTGAACGTCGGTACTGAAATGAATGTGCAATGGGTCGATCAATGTAAAAGCACGTTTGAAAAAGGCAAAGTGAACGACAGCGTGCGCAAATTTTTAATTCCGGCGAATAACGCGGTCACCCATGTATTAATGGAAAAAATCGCTCTGTTTAAATAAACGCATATTTTTAAATCGTATTCCGTTGCCCTGCTGTCCGTCGGGGAGGAGCTCGCTATGTTTGAATCTTTGAAAACGCTGTGGAAAAAAGAGAATCAACCCCCGCAGGATTATGACGAACAGTCTCGCCAGCTGGCGGGGGAAATTGCCAGGCTGGAAGGCGAGTTACGGGGCAACCCGGCTAATGGCGAAGTGCAGAAAGCATTAATGCTGATATATAACCGGGCGCTGTCGGTCTATGCCAAAAGTCATACGCATCGCGAGGAAATCGATGCGCTTTTTATGCGCATTGATGAGTTACGTAACATTATTCGCCATAATATATAGGAAGTGATAATGACGATAAAAGAACTGCTGATTGAGGCCGATGCGATTCAGGTCGGCGTCACGGAGTCCGACTGGCAGAAGGTGATCCAGCTGGCGGCCAGCCCGCTGGTTGCAAAAGGCTATATCTCGGCAGATTACGGCCAGGCGGTGATCGATAATACCCTGCATCATGGCGCCTATTACGTGTTTGATGAAGGTGTCGCCATCCCTCACGCCAGGCCGGAATGTGGCGTCAAACGCAACTGCTTCAGCCTTGTGGTGTTGAATAAGCCGATTCAATTTGCCGATAGCGAGAAGGCGGATATCGTCATTATGTTCGGCGCGCAGGACAGCAATGCTCATATTGAAGAGGGGATTCGGGCGATTGTCGCTCTGCTTGATAATAACGAGACCATGGCGAAGCTGCGGGCCGCCAGCAGCAGAGAGGAGGTCGTCGCGTTGTTATGAACAGACATCTCACACCCGGCTGCAAAACGGTGATTTTAATTAACGGTATTCCCGCATCGGGTAAAAGCACCGTCACCCGGCAGCTATCGGCAGCGTTTAATCTGCCGCAGCTGACCATCGACGGTATTAAAGAGCCGTTTATGGCGTGCTTTACCGGGATCGACCGGACCTTCAACCGGCAGCTGGGCTGCGCCGCGTATGAAGTCATCTGGTCGATCGTCGGCCAGTCGCCGGCAGGCTGTATCTGGCTTATTGACGCCTGGTTTGGCTTTCAACCGCGCGACACGCTACAGCAGCTGCTGCAACACGCGGGCGTTGAAAAAGTGCTGGAGGTCTGGAACCACATCTCGCCTGAGCTTGCGGTGTCGCGCTATGCCAGCCGGTTGCAGGATCGTAAGCCGGGGCATCCGGGCGAGGAGTATCTTCCGGAACTGGCGCAGCTGGCGCAGCAGGCGGAACCGATGCGGCTGGGGCCGGTGTTCACCGTGGATCAGCACAAGCCGCTGGATATGGCGTCCGCTACCCGTTGGATCGAAGCACAAATAGCGTAAGCCCTTAAGGGCAACTGCCCGGCGGCGCTTTGCTGGCACGGCCTATAAAAATTGCATAACAACATGATGTTTCGCGTTTCGTAGGTCGGATCAGGCGACGCCCGCCATCCGCAGCAGCGCCGTCGCCACGGCGGCGGCGATAATCACCACGATCAGCGGCATCTTACGCCAGGCGAGGAACACCGCCAGGCCCACGCCCAGCACCCGCGCCATCCCGGCAAAATGTTCGCCTTCGTAAAAGGTGGTCGCCAGCGCCACGGAAAAGAGCAGCACCGTCGCCGCATCGGAGAGCAGCGCCTGGGCGCGCTCGGAAAACGCCAGCCGGCTGCCGAGCTTCGCCCCGCCTAAACGCATTAAGTAGGTGCCCAGCGAAAGAATCGCAATACCGGCGATAAATAGCGTCATATTGCCCATTATTTTTTCCTCGTCAGCAGGCCAAACAGCGACAGCAAAACCGGCAGGCCAACCGGTGCGAAAGGAACGGCGGCCAGCGACAGGGCCGCTCCGCTGCAGGCGCGGATCAGCGTGGTGCGGTTTTTAAAGGCCGGCACCACCAGCGCCAGCAGAATCGCCGGGAATACCGCATCGAGGCCAATGGTTTCCGGGGCCGGGAGCAGTTTGCCGACCCCCGCGCCCAGGAGCGCCCCCAACGGCCAGATCAGCGCCACGCCCAGACCGCACAGCCAGTAGGCGGCCCGCCGCTGCTCGGGGGTTTTCTGCGACAGACCAAACACCACGCTTTCATCGTTCATAATATGGCAGCCGAGGAAGCTGGCGGCGCGCTGGCCGACCAGGTCGCGAACCGTCACGCCGAAGGGAATATGCCGCGCGTTGACCAGCAAACCGGCCGCCGCTGCCGCCAGCGGGTTGCCGCCGCTGGCGACAATGCCGATAAACATAAACTCTGAGGCCCCCGCCAGGACGCAAACCGAAAGCACAAAGGGGACCCAAATCGGGAAGCCGTAGGCGACGGCCAGCGAGCCGTAGGACATCCCGACGATGCCTACCGCGAGGCAGACTAAAACAATTGCTCTGAGGGTGTCGCCTTTAAGCGTGGCGAAGTGTTGTTTCATACTCTTTAGCCATATCGAACGAATTTCCATTATAATGAACGCAACAGAATCGCATTTCAAGACGAACGAAACGTTCGTTATAAAAAACACGGAGGGCTGTATGACTCAGCCAATTAGCCTGATTGCCAAAAGCCTGGTGCGGGAACGCGCGCGCACCGGTCTTTCCCTTGCCGAAGTTGCGCGACGGGCGGGAATCGCCAAATCAACGTTATCGCAGCTGGAGTCCGGCAACGGTAACCCGAGCCTGGAAACCCTCTGGGCGCTGTGCGTGGCCCTCGATATCCCCTTTGCCCGGCTGCTGGAGCCGCAGGTGAATACCACCCAGGTGATCCGCCGCGGCGAGGGAACGAAAGTGATCGCCGAGCAGGCAAACTATCAGGCGATTTTACTGGCCGCCTGCCCGCCGGGCGCGCGGCGCGATATTTATCTCCTGCTGACCCAGCCGGGCGCGGACCGCATTTCCCACCCTCATCCGCCGGGTTCGGTGGAGCATATTATTGTCACCCAGGGGCGCGCGCGGGTCGGCCTGACGGAAGCGCCGGAAGAGCTGGGGGAGGGAGATTACATCTGCTATCCCGCCGATCGGGAGCACGTTTTCCAGGCGCTGGAGCCGGATACCCAGGCGCTGCTGGTCGCCGAGCAGAACTAGTCAGGCCCGACACTGGGCCTTCGGTGTGCCAAAAACAGGCGTCAGATAAAAGGGATTGTCAGGCGCGCGCGTTATGATTGATATCGCCATCGGCCGTTTTCTGCAGGGCAATAGCGATAGGGCAGGAGAGGTCGAGCTGCCGGGGATGATAGCCGCGCTGCAGCAGCCAGAACCACTCTCCTCCGGCCGCTGGCTCCAGCCCCATATCGGTAAAACCTGCTCGCCGCAGCCTGGGTCGTAGCGACATCAGCGCGCCATCCACGCGCGCCCGGATATAAATCAGTTTACGGGCCGGCAGTCGGGAAATCTCGTCGACCATCTGTTGCGTTGATATATTCATCGTGACGTCCACCCGATCATCACAAAGGGCAATTTCAACGGGGGCTGCACAAGTTTCCCTGGCGGGCGGGATCTGCGCCGCGCCAAATTTTTCCTTTAGCAAGTTTATCCAACCATCATCACGGCTATCATCCGCGGTGAGCGGGACGGGGCGTGGCTGCAAGGGTAATACGCCGAGGATAATGCTTTCACGCAGGCCGGATTGAAAGGGGGAGGGGACGTAATCTCTGAGCAACCCCGTTGAGTAAAAGCCCAGCCTCTGCGCCAGGCGCTGCGAGTGTGGATGGCTGGATACCATTTTGATGGTTAGCGTGCCCAGGCCAAGCCTGCTTGCGGCAAGACGCAAATATTCCCCCAGTTGGGTGGCTACGCCCCGGTTTCTGAAGGCGGGGTGCACCGCGAACATGGCCAGTTCGGCCGTCTGCTTATCCGCGTGGTGCCGCCATAAGGCGGCATGCCCGATGATGATGCCATTCTGTTCGGCTATCGCGCTGTGCCATTCGTCCCGGGCGTTGCGCCAGCCAATCAGGCTGGGCATATAGATATCAGGATAGACATAGCGATCGCCATAAACCGTACGAAATAAGGCGCTGATGCCTTCGCCGTCTTGTCGCTGGAACGCTCTGATTTCAATCATTTCACCGCCTCCTGCGCGAGGTAGGCGCGTTTGTCGATCACCCGCTGCAGCTTACCTGTTCGGGTATTGCGGATAAGTTCCGCCTGGCTGCACCAGTGAACCTGAACGCACAGCTGGCCGGCAGCCTGTAGTTCTGCGAGAGCGTGATCCCTGGCGAGTAATTGACCGCAGAGCCTGTCGGCCTGCTGCCGGGTACCGGAATAGGCGATACGTAAGCTCAAACGATCCCGGTTATCGGCGTGCTCCAGCATCAGCTGCCACTGCTGATGCCCCATCTCTTCCGTAATAAGGGACGCTATTTCATCAGGAAACAGCGAGGCGTAACCTACCCGCAAGCGGTGCCCGAGGCTACTGCGTCCCTGCAAAATAAACTTGCGATGTTTGCTTCCCGGAGGTTCACGCCAGGCGGCCAAATCGCCTACCGGATAGCGAATCAGCGGCATCAGCGTGCGCGTAAGGCTGGTGACCACCAGCATTCCGGAACGATTGATTTCGTCGATCGGCTCGCCCGTCGCTTCATCAATAATTTCCACGATAGTTTCGGGTTCAAAGACCCGATGCTCGTCCGCCAGGCAATCCGGCGTGCTGAGTCCGATAAGCCCGGCATCCACGCAGGCGCAGCCGATAGAAGCAATACGGGCGTTGGGAAAGGCGGATTCCAGCAGCTGTAGCTGTTCAGTAAAAAGACTCTCGCTGCCGTAAAGGATGGTCTCGATACCGGGCAGACGGCGGTTTTTTCCAGCGAGCTCTGCCGCATATTGCAGCAGCATCGCCGGGACGCCTACCAGTACGTTGATATCGTGCTGGACGATCTGTTCGGTGAGGGTGTGCGGTTCAAGCGATCCGGTGAAAGGGTACTCGCATACCGGTATCGACATGTGCGAAAGCGCGCCGTGGATAAATAAGAAGCTCGCGTACAAATCACCGGCGAAAAATAAATTTGCCACGCGCGCGCCGGGCTTGAGCTGGCTGGAGAGGCTGCGGCCAAAACTGGTGACGAACGCACGCCACTCCTGGCGGGAAAAAACCGACAGCTTGCCGCCGCCGGTGGTACCGCCGGTCTTAAAGACAATACCGTCCTCCACCGGCCCGGTGAGGACGGGCCAGTTTTTCAGGCCCTGGCTCCCCTCCCAGTAGCGTTCGGGATTGATAAGCGGCAGGTCCTTCAGCTGCCAGCCGCGGGCGGCGAGATGGCGATAGTGTTCGGCATAGAAAGGCGAGCGGCAGCGCACCCTCTCGACAAGCTGTTCGAGACCCGGTGGGCTTACGGCCACTTCTTCCGTTTGGGTGGATTGCGGATCAAAGTGACCCATCATCTTTGCTGTTGTCATATTCAAATATCCTTATTGTGAGCCGATCGGCGGAGAGTGCGCTCAACGGCGTTTATCAATGACCAGCGGCGTCTTGCCGCTTTGCGGATGCCGTTCAAATTCGCTGAACGGGCGGCTGGTCACGGCTAACTCCAGCAAATGGGCGTCCAATGCCATTTTGAGCTCAGGGTCGGTGCAGACCCGCTGTTTGACGGTATTAATATTGCCGTCGGTGAAGATGTTGATGCATTCGAGCCCGCTGCGCGGGTTATGTTGAAGAATCAATTGAACAGGGGCATCGGCGAGCGTTGCCAGCCGCTGGGGTTGAATAAACATCGTGCCGATACGCACCAGGCTGCCGTGGCGGCCTAAAAGCTCAAAGCGGGGGCTGGGGGCGCCGCAGGGGCATTCGCCCGGCAGCCAACGGCCCATATCGCCGATGTCATAACGAATCACCTTCTGACCTTCGCGGGCCGTCGAGGTAAAGAGCAGGCGGCCGGCATCGCCGGGCGCGACGGGCCGATCGTCGAGCGGGTCGACAATCTCCAGCCATTGAATATCCGTCATCAGGTGAAACACGCCATCCGGGCAATGCGTACAGGCATGTCCCAGCGGCCCGGCATCAACCGAACCATACAGCGCCGAGCGAATGGTTTTCACCCCGAAACCATGAATATAGTCACGCTGGGCGACGCCCATATGTTCGCCGCCCAGCAGCAGTTTCTGAATACCGCCGTAGTCGCGCAGAATGGCCTCTTCTCGCGTAAAGAGCTGATACAGCGTGCTTGGCATACCAATGAGCGTGGTAACGCCCTGATTCACAATGGTCCGGGCGATCTCGTGGTAGTCATCATCATGGGGGCCGCCCATGGGAAGATGGGTCACTTCAAGCATTTCCAGTAGGGTGAAGAAGCTGAGTAAACCACCGTAGAGATTGCCCGCGTACATCAGATTGAGCACTTTGTCGTGGGCGGGATCCAGCCCGGCGGCGAACATGCCTGCGGCGGCGGCCTGCATCTGGCGGCGATAGTCGCGATAGGTAAACCCGGCGAGTTTAGGCACGCCGCTGCTGCCGCCGCTGCGAAAGAAAAGCTGGGCGCTGGGCCGCATCGCGTGCTGTAAGAATGCCGTTTTATCCATAATCGGCTGCTGCGCCGTCAGCATCGGCGGCGGTGGGTTCGGATCGAGCGTGGCCTGCTGCGGCAGGACATCGGCATCCAGCGTCACGGTGACGCGGCGAGCCAGCTGACTTAAGGCGTAAACGCCGTCATGCGGTTCGCCGTGATAGCCGTCATGCATTTTACCGACGGGGGTAATTCGATTGACGCCGGCTGCCAGCAGCAGTTGGCTGAGGGGGATTCTGTCCCGATCGGCGACAACCAGCCCGCAGGTTTGCAGGTGGGTTCGCCAGGGGCGCAGCGTTTGCATCACTTTATTTTGCGGTAGCGGCCGCAGCAGGACGGTTCGGAACAGCGGTGAAGGCGTTATGGCCGAGGTGTGTTGCTGAATGATGCGCCAGCCATCTCCTGCCAGCAGAGCGTTGTCAGCCCCGGCAAATACGGCGTCCAGCTGCGCGAAGGCGACGGCGCGGGTGATATCCGCCGCCGCCTTTTCATCGGGCATTAACGGTTGCCACCGTACGTGACGGCGCCGCATGGCCTCCGCCAGTCTTTCGCCAATGTCCTGCAATACCGCCGAATCATCGCTATCAACAAAAACGATTTGCGGGCTGGAACAGGCCTGCTGGTCAAAACAGCAAACGTCATCCGCCAGCGCGAGAAGGCTTTCTTCATTAACGGCATCCGGTTGTAGCCAGGCAAAGCTGATTTTATGTCCCCATGGGATCCAGCGACACCCGCCAGGGAGCTGTTGACGAATCGCCTCGAGAGCGGTATCGCCACCCCAGGCCGATATACCATCGGCGTGGGTAAGCAGCAGGGAAAGGCGCGTGGTTTCGACGGGAACTACGGCGACGAAGTTAGCCAGCTGGTCCGTTAAATCGCAGTGGATAAACGCCCGTAGCAGATCGATTGTCATTCCTTGTTCGCTGGCGCTTGGGCGCAGCCAGTTAATATTCCCGACCAGCAGGCTCTCTATTACTGCGAAGAAGGGAAGCAGTTCCGCATTGGCTGGGGTGACATGCACCACGACGCCCAGCGGACGCCAGCCTTCAAACTGCGGTTCACGGTAGTTAATGCGGCGCACGGAAAAGGGGTTATCGCCCAGCTCATGCTCGAGCTTTTGGCGCAGCGCGTCCGGTTGGCAAAACTTTCTGACCTCTTCCCGATAAGCCGGGCCCAGTTGGGGAAGGAAAGCGTGGTCTTTTAGCTGTTCGATAAAACGCCCGGCGCAGGCAAGCGCGGTTTCCGGACGCGGCGGTTGGCTCAGCGCGCTATCCAGCCCGCTCGTCAACATGGCGATGGCCTCTTCTGGCGTGAGCGAGGGATAGTTTTTTCCCTGAATGAGATACATATTAATTTCCCTTAATCAGTTCTGACGCCGCCAGTGCGCAGCTACGTGCTTTGCTATGGCTGGCCCGGCCCAGCAGCTCAAACCAATCGGTTGTCACACCGCATCCGCACTCTTCAGCGCGGTGCAATTGTGCAAGATCGCTCATGACCACGCTGTGCGCAGGGCAGGAGGTGATATAAGGCGACACAAACTGTATAAAACCGCGCTGCCCATAATCTTTCACCGCCAGAGAGGCGGTATCGCGGATCCAGGCGCGGGAATAAACGGGAATATGGAAATGGTGATGCGCGCATTCAATGTAGGGCACGCAGTGCTCCACGGAACCATAGCCGTCGCGGCATCGGCTATCGGGGATCCCGAGCTGTTGGGTCAGCCGCGCATAGAACGCGGATTTAGGGATTTCACGGTCGGCATGCGTTTTCCAGCCACCGCCGAAAAAGGCCAGCGATTGATGATGAAGCTGGAGCGGCGGTAGCTGCATTTCTCGCATTCGTTCAAGTATGAACCACATAAATGCCGGGAAACCGAGGATTCGTACCGGTAACCCCTCTTCAGCAAACTCCTGTAAAGCGCGAATCACGCCGAAAGGGTCGAACTCATGCCCGCTCCCGGTGTGACGCAGCGCGTAAACGACGCGTTTGACCGGCGCGTATTTACACAAGAACTGGTCGGTAAAAGAGGTGCCAAGCGTGATGATATCGGCGGGTTCGTAGCTGAGGAGCAGGTAGTTGCAGGGCGCATCGGGCGTTTCCCAGCCATAATGGCGGAAAATGCGATCGACCATTCCCTGGGCGGCTCCGATACTGCGCGCATCATAGCGCATTCGACTTTTCTGCCCGCTGGTACCGGAAGAGGTGAGTTCAAGCGCATCCTCACCGGAGCGGCCGATCGGCAGATTATGTTTGAAATAGTCGGCAAAGATCGGCGGCAGCTGCGACCACGAGTCTATATTGGCCGCATCTGCCGGAATATTGTGGCGGGCCAGCCACTGGCGGTAGCCCGGCGTATTCATAACATGAAATGCAACGATTTCACGCATGGCTTCATCAAAGAGCCGTTGTGAATCGCTATCTTCATGATAAGGGCTGTCGAGTGCGCAGAGGGCATCGACGCAGGATAAAGTGTCCATTTTATTCATCCTTAATAAAAAGTCGTCCGTGAGTGATTAATGGCCTGAAGCTGTTATTTTCGTTTTACTCCTCTTCTGCCTGGTGAATATATTAACGATAATGAATAATGCTGCCAGCATCGGAATAGTGGCCGCGATAATATATGCGCTGAGGCTGTCGCCGGCGCCCAATCCGGCCATTAGCGCCCCCCCGAGGCTAAAAATAGCGACGGAAATCATGCCTATCATTGCCGATACTGAACCTTTTCCATGCTCGCTGGAAAATAGCGTGAGGCGATACAGCGTGGCGTTGCAAATGCCCAGGCCAAAAGCATAAATAGCCATGCCGATAATCAGCGCAATAATATTTTGCCATATTAGCGTCATGACCAGCGCCAGCATTATGCCGATAAATACGGGAGAGAGTGAAAAGTATAATAACTGCTCCGGCTTAAATTTTTCAGCGGTAAAGTTAAGGACGATATTCCCCGCAATCAACGCCGCAAAAACAGGTAATTGCCATAGCGCGTACTCCAGAATACTCATTTGCAGATGATGCACCAGCAGCAGCGGGGAGAGCGCGATCCACGCCATCAGCGGCAGCCCGACGAGGCCAAGCGCAACGCTGCCGGATATACAGCGTGGGTTCGTAAGCAAATCGCCATAAGCGCGCGCAAGGTTTTTTACCTCGAGCGGCTGACATTCAATTTTACTGCCATCCTCGCGTACGACGCCGATCGTCTCCGGCATCCAGCGTAGCAAACCGAACCAGGTGAGCGCCGCCATCAACGCGATAGCAATAAAAAGCGTGCGCCATGACAGGTATGCAAGCACAACGCTACCGACCAAAGGGCCAAACAGCGGCGACAGCAGCGCGATATTGGCAAACAGGGCAATTAAGCGGATCGCATCCGATTCGTTGAATGCTTCCTGCAGGGCCGGATAGCTCACTACCACCACAAACCCCAAACCTATTCCCTGAATAAACCGCAGGAGAGTAAAAACCTGGATATTGTCTACCCATGGCGTGGCCAGGCAGGAAACAGAAAAAAGCGCACAGCCGATGAGTAATAAAGGCCTGCGGCCAAATCTATCCGACGCCGGTCCAATAAGCCACTGAAAGCTGACGCCGCCAAGTAAATAGGCATTAAGTGACCACGGTACGTAATGCGGTTGAGCATTTAAATCTTTAATAACCGTTAGCATTCCCGGCATTACTACATCGCTGGCGACATAAGTTAACAGCTCGAATGTTGAAAGAAATAAACAAAAAAATAAAGCGTGCCGTGAAGAAACAGGCAGTAGTGAGTTATACATAAAACCCTGTTATTAACATATTCCATTATTTTGCTTTTATATCACTCCCTCTTTTTAAAAACTTTTATCAAGTGATTCTTAGTTGATAAATATCAATGAACAGACCGTGTTCATGTTTGTTTTAACTGCGAATTATAATTCCGATACATACTTCATATTTTAATTAAAAATAAATCGAATGATTTATGGGGATTAAATGTGCGTTTTCCAGACGCTGCGTTATTTTTCCAGGGGTGAGCGATTAAGTCATTCATCTATCAACCATATGATTTGTATAGGGTAAACCTGTCGGATTCAAATATATTCAGCTTGGTGAATCACAGCGTATCTTCGTCTCTTTCTTATGAGGAAGGGGGCGTTTAATTTACCGCCACATTGAATAAACGGTCTTGCTGCCTCTCATTTCTTTGTGACGTATCATCAGGCGCCGAGGGCCGCGGTGTTCAGGTATTGCCGCGCGGCGTCGCTCTTGCTGGACGCCATGCCCGTATTGCGGGACACTAGCCGCATTCTCCCGCGAAGACAGGGATACTTATGTCGCTGAAAGCCATTGCTAAAGAACTTGGGATCTCGGTAACGACCGTCAGCCGTGCGCTAAACGGCTATGATGACGTGTCGCAGGAGACGCGCGCCCGCGTGGAGGCCGAAGCCCAGCGCCGTGGATATCGGCCAAATACCTTCGCCCGCCGCCTGAAAATGGGCAAAATTGACGCCGTTGGCCTCGTTTTCCCCGTGCGTCCCGCGCCGTTGAATAACAACGTCTTTCTCGAAATGGTGGGAGAAATCAGTCACGAGCTGGCGCGCTATGAGATTGATTTACTGCTGATTGCCGACGATGAGCAGGCCGATAAGCACGGCTATATGCGTATGGTGCAGAGTCGTCGCGTCGATGCGCTGATCGTGGCCCATACCCTGGACGACGACCCGCGCCTGATTCAGCTGCTCTCTTCCGGCTTTCCTTTTCTCGCCCTGGGGCGCAGCCGCCTGCCGCAGCCCTACGCCTGGTTTGATTTCGATAACCAGGCGGGAACGTACCGCGCCACCCGTCATCTGATTCGCCAGGGGCATCAGCGCATCGCGCTGCTGAGCGAAAATAACAATCAGGCGTTTATTACCCAGCGCCGCAACGGTTACCTGCAGGCGCTGCGCGAAGCGGGCCTGGCGGAAACCTGGCTGCGCAGCGTGCCGCCCACCCGCCGCGGCGGGTTTCAGGCAACGATGGAGCTGCTGCGCTTGCCTGAACCGCCAACGGCGATTGTCACCGATTGCAACACCCACGGCGACGGCGCGGCGATGGCCCTGGCTCAGCTCGGACGCCTCACCGGCGCCGATCGCGTCTCGCTGGTGGTTTACGACGGCTTGCCGCAGGACAGCATCATCGAAACCCCGGTGGGCGCGGTGGTTCAGTCCACCCGGCAGGGCGTGGGCCGCCAGATAGCCACCATGGTCCGCCGCTTAATCGCCGGCGAGGATCTCGCCTCTCTCCAGGTGCTCTGGCAGCCTGAATTTATTCCCGGCGAAACCGCCTGATTCTCCTCCCGTCAGATTAATTTCCTGAACTCGATCACGGATCCGAAACGTTTTGGTTGGCACCCGAAACGTTTCGGATCAACAGTAAGGCATTCCTTGTTGTGGAGATGTCTCATGTCTGATTCGATTTTACGCCTGCAAAGCGCAGCGGCCGATGTGGTGATAAAAACTCGTCCGTTCGCCGAAATTATCTACTGGGGGCCGCATTTAAGCCACTTTTCGCCGCAGGATGCGGCCAGCATCGCCCGCCCGGTGGCCAATGGCCGCCTCGACGTCGATTCCCCGGTAACCTTAATGGCCGAACTGGGCCACGGTCTGTTTGGCGCGCCGGGCATTGAAGGCCACCGCCAGGGGCTGGACGCCTCACCGATGTTTACCACGACCGAGGTGGTGCAGGATGGGCAGAATTTAACCCTTCTCAGCGAAGACGCGCAGGCGGGCCTGCGGCTGTGCAGTGAAATTCAGCTTGATAGCAGCGGCGTGCTCAGCGTTCGTCATGGTTTAACCAACCTGCGCCCGCAGCCGTGGCAGGTGGACCGCCTGGCGGTCACGCTGCCGGTCGCCGAGCGCGCCCGCGAAGTCATGGCCTTTCATGGCCGCTGGATCCGCGAATTCCAGCCCCATCGTCTGACCCTTGAACACGACAGCTTTGTGCTGGAAAACCGTCGTGGACGCACTTCTCACGAACATTTTCCGGCGCTGATTACCGGCAGTCGCGCTTTTAGCGAGATGCAGGGCGAAGTGTGGGGCGTGCACCTGGGCTGGAGCGGTAACCACCGCCTGCGGGCGGAAGTGAAAACCGACGGTCGCCGCTACCTGCAGGCGGAAGCGCTCTATCTGGCGGGAGAAATGGCGCTGGCGGAAGGGGAAACGCTGTGGACGCCGAACCTCTACGCCAGCTATTCGGCGCAGGGGCTGAACGGCATGAGCCAGCAGTTCCACCGCTATCTGCGCGAACAGATTATTCGCTTCCCGGACAACAAGCCGCGTCCGGTGCATCTCAATACCTGGGAAGGGATCTATTTCGACCACGACCCGCAGTACATCATGCGCATGGCGGATGAGGCGGCGGAGCTGGGCGTGGAGCGCTTTATCATTGATGACGGCTGGTTTAAAGGGCGCAACGACGACTGGGCGGCGCTCGGCGACTGGTATCTTGATGAGGAAAAATATCCTGACGGTCTGACCCCGGTTATCGACCACGTGAAGTCGCTGGGGATGGAGTTCGGCATCTGGGTTGAGCCAGAGATGATTAACCCGAACTCCGATCTCTACCGCGCCCATCCCGACTGGCTGCTGGCGCTGCAGGGCTATACGCCGATCCCCGGGCGTCATCAGTTTGTCCTGAACCTGAATATCCCCGAAGCCTTTGATTATCTGCTGGAACGGATGAGCTGGCTGCTGGGCGAGCACGCGGTGGACTATGTGAAGTGGGATATGAATCGCGAGCTGGTGCAGCCTGCCCATAACGGCAAAGCCGCCGCCGATGCGCAAACTCGCCAGTTCTACCGCCTGCTGGATACGCTGGTGGCCCGTTTCCCGCATATTGAATTTGAATCCTGCTCCTCCGGCGGCGGGCGTATCGATTATGAAGTGCTGAAGCGCAGCCATCGCTTCTGGGCTTCCGACAATAACGATGCCCTTGAGCGCAACACCATCCAGCGCGGCATGAGCTACTTCTTCCCACCGGAAGTGATGGGCGCGCACATCGGCAACCGCCGCTGCCACGCCACCTTCCGCCAGCACAGCATTGCGTTTCGCGGCCTGACGGCGCTGTTCGGTCATATGGGGCTTGAGCTGGACCCGGTGACCGCCGATGAGCAGGAGCGCGCGGGCTATCGCAAATACGCGGCGCTGCATAAGCAGTGGCGCGATGTCATTCATCACGGCGTGCAGTGGCGTATCGATATGCCGGACGCCACAACCCTCGCGCACGGCGTGGTGAGTGAGGATCGGCATCGGGCGATTTTCCTCGTCAGCCAGCTGGCGATGCCGGACTACACCCTGATGGCGCCGCTGCGCGTGGCGGGGCTGGAAGCGGGCGCCCGTTACGAGGTGACGCTGCTCGACCATCCCGATATTCAGATTACGGGAGAGGGCGGCCATACCATGCGTAAGCTGCCGGAATGGATGACGACGCCGCAGACCGTCAGCGGTGAGTGGTTGCAACAGGCGGGGCTGGCGCTGCCAGTCCTCGATCCGGAAAGCGCCATTTTGATTGGCCTGCAACGCGTGTGATGACGATGGGCCGCGCGTCGGCCCTTTTTGAGGAATACACCATGAACCCGACCGTCTGTACCCATAAAAACAACCCCAATTTCTGGATTTTCGGGCTGTTCTTCTTTCTCTACTTTTTCATCATGGCCACCTGTTTTCCGTTTTTGCCGATCTGGCTATCGGACGTCATCGGCCTGAATAAAACCGAGACCGGCATTGTTTTCTCCAGCCTGTCGCTGTTTGCCATCTGTTTTCAGCCGATACTGGGCGTGATCTCCGATAAGCTGGGGCTGAAAAAGCATCTGATGTGGATCGTGACGGTGCTGCTGGTACTGATCGCGCCCTTTTTCCTTTACGTTTTTGCGCCGCTGCTGAAAACCAATATCTGGCTCGGGGCGCTGAGCGGCGGGGCCTACATCGGCTTTGTGTTCTCCGCCGGCGCCGGGGCGATGGAAGCCTATATCGAACGCGTGAGCCGCAATAGCGGGTTTGAGTACGGCAAAGCGCGGACTTTTGGCTGCCTCGGCTGGGCGCTGTGCGCCACCACGGCGGGGATGCTGTTCAGCGTTAACCCCGAGTGGGTGTTCTGGATGGGGTCGGCCGCCGCGCTGGTACTGGTCGTGCTGGTGGCCATCGCGAAACCGCAGGCCAGCCAGACCGCACAGGTGATGGACTCGCTGGGCGCTAACCGCTCATCGGTGGATTTAAAAACCGCCGTACGCATGTTCCGTCAGCGCAAAATGTGGATGTTTATTCTCTACGTCATCGGCGTCGCCTGCGTCTATGACGTTTTCGATCAGCAGTTCGCCACCTTCTTTAAATCCTTCTTTGCCACCCCGGAATCGGGCACCCGCGCCTTTGGTTTTGCGACCACCGCCGGGGAAATATGCAACGCGATTATTATGTTCAGCTCGCCGTGGATTATTAACCGCATCGGCGCGAAGAATACCCTGCTGATTGCCGGCATGGTGATGGCGGCAAGGATGATCGGATCATCGTTCGCCACGACGGCCGCTGAAGTGGTGGCGCTGAAAATGCTTCATGCGCTGGAAGTCCCGTTCCTGCTGGTAGGCGCGTTTAAATATATTACCGGCGTGTTTGACGTCCGCCTGTCGGCGACGATTTACCTGGTTGGCTTCCAGTTTTCCAAACAGGTGGCGGCGATCTTTCTCTCCGCTTTTGCGGGGAATATGTATGACCGTATCGGTTTCCAGGATACCTATATGATCCTTGGCGGCATCGCCCTGAGCGTCACGTTAATCTCCGCCTTTACCTTATCGGGTAAGGCAACGTCGGAAAAGATGAGCGATAGCGCGATGACGGTGTAGAAAACAGTCCGATAATTCACAAGGATGTGATTGATAAATGAGGAAATATTGACCATGGATATGAAGGAAAGAATGAACAGCGGCGAGCTTTATCTTGATTCAGGATATGGGTTACCGCAGCAGCGGCTGATGGGCAAGGCGCGAGCTTACGAATACAACCACTCGCACCCCTTTAATCAGGAATTAAGAAACGACATTATTCAGCGGATGTTCGCCGCCGTGGGCGAGCAGTGCTGGATAGAGCCTCCGATTCATGTGGCCTACGGCACCCACACCACCATTGGCGATAATTTTTACGCGAACTTCAACCTGACGCTGGTCGATGATGCCGACATTATCATCGGCAATAACGTGATGTTTGCGCCCAACGTGACCATTTCCACCGCCGGCCATCCGATTCATCCGGATCTGCGGCACACCCAGCAGCAGTTCTCTCAGCCGGTGGTGATTGAAGACGGCGTCTGGCTGGGCACCGGGGTGATTATCAACCCAGGCGTCACCATCGGAAAAAACTCGGTCATTGGCGCCGGCAGCGTGGTGAACCGTTCCATACCGGCGAACGTGGTCGCCGCTGGGGTCCCCTGCCGGGTATTAAGAGCGATCGCCGATAGCGATAAAGAGAAATTTCAGCTGTTTACAGCGTAAATTATCGCGGCGCCGGGCGGGCGCTTCATGCCCCCTCCCGGGTAGACGTCGCGCAATCTGCCTGCGGGGACGCATTTCCGCCGGGACATCATGATGCTTTTGCCTGACTATTCATTGCCCGGGTACTGCGCGCGTTACGCAGAATGCTTATTTCCCGTGAAAGTTAGCCCCTTCCACTATAATCAGACAAACGTTTTCCATCGTTATTTTTCGATTTTTTATTCAATTTTTGCGTCTTTTTTGGCGGAGGAGAGCACGCGTTAATATGGTTATTTACTGGCTTGTTAATTATCATTTTAGCCATTATTTTTTATGATAATGTGATTTTTTATAGCATTTTTATGTGGTTTTTATGTGAATAAATTTATAGCTTATGGATGGCGAAAGGAATGGGTTTCTGCCCGGTGAGCGTATTTTTTGCATGCAAAAAAAGAGAAATGCTTTTGTTGATATATCACCAGGGAAGCGGCAACTTAAAAATAGAATAATGAGTTTAACCTATTGAACTTAAAAGGTGTTTTAATTTTTTTTATTTCCTTTAAATTTGGTGCTAGTATTTTAATTGAGTAATGTCGCAGGCCAAAAATGAGATAAAAATGTTTATTATTGATGAAGATTTTGACCGTGGTGCCTTACGCTCCTTTGCGTTTGGCCGTAATACCCGGCCTTTGTTGGCGATCCAGCGTATTATGCAGGCGCTGCTGCCGGTTAGCACGCCGTTTGAGCTGCAGCCTGACGAGCGATTTGAATTTTGCGATACTGAAAATAACGCGAATATATTACTCCTGCTTGAGGGGACCGGCGTGGTTTGCCATAGTGAAAATAATATGGCGATAACCACGCTATTTTCCCCCTCGGTACTGGGGCTGATTGATGGATATAGTACCTTTTACGACGTAGAGGCCAGGCCGAAGCACTTTTTCTCTGCGGAAACATCTTGCTCTGGTCAATTGGTTCCGCTTGCTAAGTTTGTGGAGATTATGGACGAGCAAAATCTCTGGCATGATATCGCCCGGATTCTGGCCCATCGCTTATTGGTCATGGCCATCCGCGAGAAGGAGTTTATTGGCGTGGAATCATTCATCATGATCCGGACGTTGATCCTGGAACTCGGCTCCTATCCTGAGGAATATCGCGAGCAGATTAACGTGCTCAATTTTATCCAGCGGCGCACCAATCTTTCCCGCAGCGGAATACTGTACGTCCTGTCTGAACTGCGCAAGGGGGAGTATATCAGCGTCCATCGAGGCGTGCTGAAGGGAATTAATAAACGAATTCCTATCGATTTTTAAATAAGTTCATAACAGAATGCTAACAACAACGCCTGTTTTTTAGACGCACCAGCTCTTTGAATTATTAACATCATGATTTTTATACGTAATTATCATTATTGACTTGCATCATTTTCGAATGTCCAGTTTTGGACGAAAAAATTGATTTAGATTAATAAAATTCTCTGTAAGAATTATTCCCAGGACAACACGGAGTGTCTTCTTATATTTAAACCGTCTTTTTTATCGCCGCGGGGAACGTTCCCTGGTAATTGCTTCGGCCATAAAAAAGTAAACGGTAATTAATGAGGGAATACAAAATCAATTTAATGTGTATGGATTAAAAATGAAAAAAGCATTTATGGTAAAAAGCGTCGTTCTGGCAATGGTTATGGCTGGCGGTATTTCTTCTGCGATGGCAGCGACCAGCGGGTCTTCTTCCACCGTTCAGGGCGGCACCGTTGAGTTTAAAGGCTCTGTTGTCGATGCAGCCTGTGCAGTAACCGCAGACACCAGCA
Source organism: Klebsiella sp. CB_Kp196 (assembly GCF_040061575.1). Taxonomy (NCBI): domain Bacteria; kingdom Pseudomonadati; phylum Pseudomonadota; class Gammaproteobacteria; order Enterobacterales; family Enterobacteriaceae; genus Klebsiella; species Klebsiella sp. CB_Kp196. The sequence continues at coordinate 74,741 of NZ_JBEAFH010000056.1, read as the reverse complement.
ACCAGATTGTGAACATGGGTCAGGTTCGTCTGGCTGCCCTCACCGGTAAAGACTCCGTTGCTAACCAGAAAACCCCGTTCAGCATCAAGCTGGCTGACTGCGATACCACCGTCGCTTCTCAGGCATCTGTGACCTTCGACGGCAACGCGGCGGCGGGCGAAGCTGGCGTGCTGGACAACACCTCTGGCGCGGGTAGCGCGGCAGGCGTCGGCATCCAGATTTATGACAAAGACGGCTCTGCGCTGGATCTGGGTACCGCGTCTCAGGCAGTTACGCTGATCGACGGCGACAACACCCTGAACTTCTCCGCTGACTACTACCAGACTGCGGATACCGCGACTGCCGGTAGCGTGGACACCACCGCTACGTTCAACGTGACTTACCAGTAAGGTCGCGTCAGTCATTTTCATTTAGGGATCCTGTGCCAGGGACGGCGGCTGTGTCATTGAAAGGAGTAGATATGAATTTCACTACACAACGGCTGAAGGCGTTTTCCCTCGCGGGGGCGTTTTTGTTTCCCGCTCTGGCACAGGCGGGCAACCACCACGTGGTAACGGTAAAGGGCGGCGACGTTGAGTTTCAGGGCGCCGTGGTCAATGCCGCCTGCGCGGTGGATGCCGGTAGCGAGGATTTAACCGTTGAGATGGGGCAGGTGCGCTCCAATGAATTTCATGGGCTGGGAAGCTGGACAGATCCGCAGGCGTTTACCATTACGCTGAAGGATTGCGATACCACAGTAAGCCAGCAAGTCAGCGTGGCCTTTCGCGGCCTGACGGATGGCAAAGATCCGGGGGTACTGGCGGTGACCGACGGTGCGCAGAGCGCGCAGGGCGTCGGGTTAGGCATTTTTGATAATCAGGGAAATCAAATTATCCCGAACACGCAGCCGATGAATTTTACCGCTATTCAGGACAATACGACCGTACTCAATTTTGTCGCCAAATATCGCGCGACCTCGAGAACCGTCGTGGCAGGGGATGCAAACGCACAAACCTGGTTCACGTTAACCTATTTGTAATTTCCTGATGCCGTCCGCGGCAAATCTTTATTGTGAAAGGCACTTTATGTCCGTTATTTCTTTTTCCCGCCTGTCTCTGGTTGCGCTGGCGTTAGCCGGTGCCGGTCTGGCCGCGCCCGCAGCGCAGGCGCAAACCGAAACCCAGGCGCACGCCGCGGCGAACGGCGGGGTATCATTAGGTTCCACCCGCGTCATCTATCCGCAGGGCAATAATCAGGTCTCACTGGCGGTGAATAATACCGATCCGAAGGCCACCTTTTTAATTCAGTCATGGGTGGAAAACGCCAGCGAAAGTAAAAGCAGCGATTTTGTCATCACCCCGCCGCTGTTTGTGATGAAGCCGCAGAAAGAAAATACGCTGCGCATTATGTACGTCGGGCCGAATAATCTGCCGGCGGATCGCGAAAGCCTCTATTGGGTGAACGTTAAAGCGATTCCCTCGGCGGCAAAAGACACCAAAGGGAAAAATACCCTGCAGATCGCGGTGCTGAGCCGGATTAAACTCTTTGTTCGCCCGAAAAACCTGCCGATGGCCTCGATTGATGCGCCGGCGAAGCTGCGCTTCCACGAAAGCGGTAATACCCTGACGGTGAAAAACCCCACGCCCTATTATATGACGCTGGTACAGATTCACGCCGGTACCGCAACGTTACCGACGACAATGGTGGCGCCGATGTCGCAGGCGGATTTAAAACTGCCGGCGAACGCGCAGGGAAATATCACCTTCCAGACCATTAATGATTACGGGGCAAACTCGCCCGAACAGAAAGCCATAATAGAATAATAAACAGGTCGGCAAAATAATGACGTTAAAAATAAAATATATCACCCTCGCGGTGATGCAGGTTCTATTTGCCCGGCGTCGGGTATACCGTATTATTTTGCCGGCAACCTTATCGGCATTACCGTTATCCGCGCTGGCGGATAACTATTTTAACCCCGCATTCTTATCGGACGACCCTAACGCGGTGGCCGATCTTTCGCATTTTGAAAAGGGCGATAGCCAGGCTCCGGGTAAATATCACGTTGATATTTATCTGAATAAGCAGCTGGTCTCCACCGAAGACGTGAACTTTAAAGCGGCAAAAGGCGGCCAGGATGATACCGGGCTGGCGCCGTGCTTTACCACCGCGCGCCTGGAACAGATGGGGGTCAATACCAAAGCCTTCCCGGACCTGGCGAAGCTGGCGCCGGAGCAGTGCGTGCCCTTTGCCGCTATACCGGAATCCTCCACCGAGTTCGACTTTGAGCATCAGCAACTGAACATCAGCGTGCCGCAGGCGGCGCTGAAGCAGAGCGCGCGCGGGTATATCCCCCCGGAAGAGTGGGACCAGGGGATCAACGCGCTGCTGCTGAACTATGACTTCACCGGCGGCAACAGCGGCGGTGATAGCAAAGAGGACAGCTACTATCTCAACCTGCAAAGCGGCCTGAACCTCGGCGCCTGGCGCCTGCGCGACTACTCCACCTGGAACTACACCAGCGGCGAGGGTGAAACGGAGAACAAGTGGGAGCATATCAGCACCTACGTCGAGCGTACGATTGCGCCGCTGAAGGCGGAGCTTACGCTCGGGGAAAGCTATACCCCGTCGGACGTTTTCGACAGCCTCGGCTTTCGCGGCGTCCAGATTGCCTCCGACGACAACATGCTGCCGGACAGCCTGAAGGGCTTTGCGCCGACGGTCCGCGGTATCGCGAAGAGCAACGCCAGGGTCACCATCAAGCAGAACGGCTACGTTATCTACCAGACCTACGTCTCGCCGGGCGCCTTTGCCATCAACGATCTCTACCCGACCTCGTCGAGCGGCGACCTGCAGGTGACGGTAAAAGAGAGCGACGGTAGCGAAAATACCTTTACCGTGCCGTACTCCGCGGTGCCGCTGCTGCAGCGCGAAGGGCGGCTTAAATACGCCCTGACCGCCGGTAAATACCGCAGCACCAACGATGATCAGGATGAGGTCAATTTTGCCCAGGGAACGGCAATCTACGGCTTGCCGCATGGCTTCACGCTGTACGGCGGTTCGCAGGTCAGCAACGACTACCACGCCTTCGCGCTTGGCGCCGGGCTGAACATGGGGGATTTCGGCGCGATCTCCGCCGATATCACCCAGGCCAACAGCACCCTCGCCGACGGTAGCCAGCACGACGGCCAGTCGGTGCGCTTCCTCTACGCCAAGGCGCTGAACAATCTCGGCACCAACTTCCAGCTGCTGGGCTACCGCTACTCGACGGAGGGGTTCTACACCCTCGACGAGACGACGTATAAAAGCATGAGCGGCTATACCGGCGACAATGAGTGGAAAGATGAGGATCACGACGGTAAGCAGGATAAGCCGGTGTGGACCGATTACTACGATCTCTACTACACCAAAAAAGGCAAAGCGCAGCTTAATATTTCGCAGCAGGTCGGCAAAATCGGCTCGATTTTTGTCACCGGCTCCGAACAGACCTACTGGCACACCGATGAGAAAGATCGCATGTTGCAGGTGGGTTATAACGGCAGCTGGAACGGCATCTCCTATAGCCTGACGTGGAACTATGACAAGTCGCCGGGGGAAGATGAGGCGGACCAGATCTACGCCTTTAATATTTCGCTGCCGATTGGCCAGTGGCTCTCCAGCAACCATAGCGCGGATATCTACCGTTCGGCCAACACCACCAATATGAGCTTTGGCACCACCACCGATCAGCACGGTAAGACCACCGGGACCACCGGCATCAACGGTACGCTGCTGGCGGATAACAACCTGAGCTATAACGTGCAGGAGAGCGACGGCAACCACGGCACCAGCAACAGCGGCAACGCCAACATGAGCTATCAGGGCACCTACGGTAACCTGCAGGCCGGCTACAACTACAGCGACGGCTATCACCAGGTGAACTACGGGGTCAGCGGCGGCGTGGTGGTTCACCGCAACGGCGTTACCCTTAGCCAGCCGCTCGGCGACACCAACATTCTGGTGAAAGCGCCGGGGGCGGCCGGGGTCGAGCTGGAAAACGCCACCGGGGTGAAAACCGACTGGCGCGGCTACGCGGTGATCCCGTACGCCACCACCTATCGCCAGAACCGCGTGGCGCTGAATACCAACTCCATGGGACAGAACGTCGATATTGAAGACGCGGTCACCAACGTGGTGCCGACCCAGGGGGCGCTGGTGCGCGCCGAATTTAACGCCCACGTCGGGGTGCGCGCGCTGATGACCCTGATGCATAACGGCAAGCCGGTGCCGTTCGGCGCCACGGTCAGCCAGAAGGCGGGCAACAGCACCATCGTCGGCGACGACGGTCAGGCCTACCTCGCCGGGCTGCCGCTGAACGGCATGCTGGAAGTGCAGTGGGGCGAGAGCGCCGGACAGCACTGCGTGGTGAAATATCAACTTCCGGAGAGCGCGAAGCAGCAGCCGGTGAATAAATTAAGTGAAAGGTGTCAGTAATGAAACGTATTATCACACTCTCAATCGCGCTAATGGCCTTGATAAAAATAATTAGCCTTCCAGCATATGCTACGACTTATCCTTCGGGCTCATGCTACGTTCCTGATGGATATGCAGCAGAAAATTATGATTTTAATATCAGTGAAGTCGTACCCGATCCTACGCAAAATACAGCTGGAGAAGTTTTACCCGCCATAGTTTCTACCAGTAGTGGGACATTCTCGCTTGAGTGTTCTTGCCAGGAAGGTACAACCTTTTATACACATCAGTGGACAACAACGGATCTTGTTTCAACAGGAAACTCCGGGGGTTTAACCTTTTATAAGGTTAATGACTATATTTCTGTTGCGTCTGAAATAAAAGATATGTCTGATGGGACATATTATCCTTTGCCGTGGGATAACCATTATAAACCTGCAGGTGGGGCAATGCCGTGTAACGAGGTTAGATCAGATTTCAACACCGGTGATAATATTAGAGTTACGTTCAGAATAGATCGGAAATTTGTTGGGGTGATGAGTTTTCCCCATGTAAAAATATTTGATTTATGGTACACCGTCGGCAGTGATTTTATAAAAGGTGCACCCGTAGCCTCAGCCTATATTGATGGTCAAATATCGGTGCCCCAAACCTGCTCCGTTAACGCCGGGCAAATCGTGACCGTCGATTTTGGCTCCTTTATGTCGGGCGAATTTAAAAATAAGGGCCAGATGCCCGCCGGCTACACGCCAAAAACGATTTCGGTACCGATTAAATGTAACGGCATAGAGGCTAATGCTAATTTGACGGTCCGCTTCCAGGCGGATGCTTCGGCGGATGAACCGGCGGCGATTAAAACCAGCAACAGCGATGTCGGGGTGCAGATCACCGATAGCAGCGGCAAGGTGATTGAGCCGAACAGCGGTCTGATCCCGTTCCAGCTGGACGACAACCTGCAGGCGACGGTGACTTTCCACGCCGCGCCGATTAGCACCACCGGAAACGCCCCGGCAGAGGGGACCTTTTCGGCGACGGCCTATATTCGCGTTGACTTCGCCTGAGGAAAAAAGATGAAAGCGGCAAAAACACTCTTTCCCCTGTTGCTGGCGCTCGCGGGCGTTCATAGCGCTATCGCCGATGATATTAATACTGGCCAGGTTGAGCTGGATATGACCGGTACAATCGTCGCGGAAAGCTGCGATATCGACACCGCCAGCCAGAACCAGACTATCCATATCGGCGATTTCAGCGCCGGGATATTTAAAAACGTCGGCGATACCTCGGAGTGGAAGCAGTTTGATATCAAATTAAATAACTGCACCTCGGCGATCAGCCAGTCGACGGTGGCCTTTAGCGGCACGTCGGACGGCTCCGACCCATCGCTGTTAGCCCTCTCCGATACCTCCGGCGGCGGCGGAATGGCCAGCGGCGTGGCGATTGAGCTGCTGGACAGCAGTATGAACGCGATTGCGATTAACAGTACCGATAACGGGTACCCGATTACCCAGGGTAATAACGATCTGACGTTTCGCCTGCGCTATAAAGCTACCGCGGTGCCGGTTACGCCCGGCAACGCCTCTTCGGTACTCTATTTTGATGTGAGCTATCAATAATGAAAAAGACGATCCTGCTGTTATCGCTATCCGGCTTGTCCTGCTCAGCGCTGGCCCACGACGGCACCGTAAACATTACCGGCACGATCCAGGGAAACACCTGCACCGTGACCACCGATACCGCGAACCAGCAGGTGACCCTGGGCGACATTGCGGCGAAACAGTTTACCGCGGCCGGCAGCGCCTCCCAGCCGATAGCGTTCACCATCGGGCTGGAAAACTGCGGCAGCGCGGCGTCGGCGGTCTCATTAACCTTTACCGGCGAGGCGGATACGACCAACAGCGCCCTGCTGGCGTTAACCAGCCAGGCGGGCAGCGCCGCGGGCGTCGGGGTGGCGATCTTAGACAGCCAGCGTACGCTGGTGCCGCTGAACAGCGCCAGCAGGCAGTATACGCTCGACCCGCAGCAAACCAGCCAGAACCTCACCTTTTATGGTGAGATGGTGGCGACGAGCAGCCCGGTTACCGCCGGCAGCGTTGACGCCACGACCACCTTTAGCCTGACCTATCAGTAGCCTGTCCATGTTGAGAAAAATCGCTGTACTGCTGGCGCTCAGCGCCTTATCCCTTCAGGCGCAGGCGGGCGTGGTCATCGGGGGAACCCGCTTTATTTATAATGAGGGTAAGCCATCGATATCGTTCCGGGTGATCAATCAATCGCCCTCGCGCTACTTGATTCTGAGCAAAATCGTCGCCGATGGTGACCCGCACGCGGCGGTGCCTTTTGTGGCGACGCCCCCGGTCTTTGCGCTAAACGGCCACAAAGAAAATGAAATTCGCGTGATGTACACCAGCGGCCAGCTGCCGGCGGACCGCGAAAGTCTGTTTTGGGTCACGGTGGCCAATATCCCTCAGGCCGACAGTCAGCAGCAGAATACCCTGCAGATTGCGGTGCGCAGCCGCATGAAGCTGTTCTATCGCCCGAAAGGCGTACAAGGGGATTCACAGCAGGCTTATCGCCAGCTGACCTGGCGGCGCCAGGGTAAAACGGTAACGGTGCAGAATCCGACGCCGTTTTACGTCACGCTGCTGAATATGCAGTCCAACGGCCAGAGTATCGCCGGGGCCGGGATGGTCGCGCCGCTTTCCAGCCGCTCGGTGGCGTGGTGTCCGGCGCAGGGCGGCTGCGCGCTGCAGTGGCAGACCCTTAACGACTATGGTCGGGCCATGCCGGCCATGCGTATTTCGCCCGATGCGCAGGCCAGGAAGGGGCAATAAGATGCACGCAGAACTCAGGGGAGCGCCGGAAACGGCGGCCTCCCGCTGGCTCCTTATGATGCTGGCGCTGATCCTGCTTGGCGTCATGCATATTGTCCTGCCCAGCACCGGCGGCAGCGGCGCCGATTTACCGGAACCGCTGCTGGTCTGGGGCGTGCTGCTGGTCACGATGGTCGGCTGCGCCTGGTTTTTGCGGCATCAGAGGCTGCGCAGCAGCCCGTTCCTGCGCGGCATGGCGCTGGCGGCGTTACTGCTGACGCTGCCCCTGCTCTGGAGCCCCTCCGTCGACTGGCGGCTGGACGCCTTCCCGCGCCTGGCGGGCCTGTGGGCGGGCGTGGCGTTTTATTATCTGCTGCTGAACTGTCGGCTCACGCCGCGTCAGCAGCAGACCGTACTGTGGCTGATCGTCGCCGCCACTCTGATTCAGGCGGTTTATGCGCTGGTGGGGATCGGCCATCCGGCGTGGCTGCCGCTGCCAGCGCAGGCGGCACAGCGCCAGTCCGGTCAGTTCGCGATCGGCGTTTTTCTGCAACGCAACGTCACCGGCTCCTTTATTGCCACCGGCGCCGCGGTGCTGCTGTGGCTGACGGTCGACGGCCGCTTTGTCTGCCGCAGCGTCGCGAGGGAGAGATATCGTCAGTGGGCAAGCGCGCTCGGGCTCGGGCTGCTCTACGCCACGCTGACCCTGCTGAAATCCCGCACCGGATGGCTGGGCGGCGTGGTCTGCTGGCTGATGATGGTGACCATTTTTTGCTTCTCGCCGTTACGCCGCTCCGCCGCGCGCGGGGCCCGCTGGCGTGTCGTACTGGCGCCGGTGGCCGGCGTGCTGCTGGGGCTTGCCCTGCTATCGGTCTCGTTACTCAACGCCCTGCATGAACATGACGGCTCGAATCTTGAGCGGGTTTTTATTCTGCAGCAGACCTGGAACATGATACTGCAGCATCCGATCGTCGGCTGGGGCTACGGGGGATACGCCTGGTCCTTTGCCCATTTCGTGGCCGATAGCGTCCCGCCGTTGTCCCGCCGGGTCCCGGGGTTAACCTATCCGCATAATGACCTGCTGTTCTGGTGGGTCGAGGGCGGAGCGGTCGCCCTGCTCGGGCTGCTGGTGCTGGGCGTTAGCGGATTCTGGCTACTGCTGCGCCGCCCCGGCGTACGGCAGCTGGCGCTGCTGGCTTGCCTGATGCCCATTTTGCTGCACACGCAGCTGGAGTATCCGCTGTATCAATCGCCGGTACACTGGTTGTTCGTTCTTATCCTGGTTAACCTGGCCGATCGCTGTCCGTCCGGCGAACAGGCGCCACTGCCCGCATTCACCGCGCCCTCCACGCGGCCGGTACCCTGCGCGCTGATGATCCTGGCCTGCTACGGCGCGCTGCTCACCGGCTGCGCCTTCTGGCAGGGGCACTACCTGACCGCTTTTCAGCAGTCGCCGCAGCGTTTTGCCAGCCGCGTACTGCGGCTGCATGACATCGGCATCGGCAGCGAAAGGCTGCGTAAAGATCGGGCGCTCAGCTATATCATTCGCTATCAGTCGAGCGCTAACGTCGAGGACCTGGAGGCTTTCAACCAGATCGGCAGGCGCTGGATTGCGGTGTGGAACGACGCCGATATGTACAACAATCTTATTAACGTCGAGCGGTATCTTGGGCAACAGAAAAACGCCCGGGCTTTGCGCGAGGAGGCCCGGCGGCTCTATCCTGAGGACCGGCGTTTTTCATCGTAGTGCCGATGCCGGTTATGACCGCGGGCTCAGCGTCGCAGAGGCAGCTGAGCCTTTTTACGTATATTGCGGGTCGGGGCTCAAAAAGCATTGATCGAATATAATTAGCAGTGTAATTATCTCCTGTGGTTTGAAATTGATTTCAAAAATGCCCAACACAGGAGTGTTACCCCATGGACGCACGTAAATGCACTGCCGCAGCGGCTTTACTTCTCGCCTGCACTTCTTCTTTCTGCTACGCCGGCCATACCGGAAAAGTCCGCTTCATTGGCACCGTTGTGGAGTCGGGATGCTGGAACAAGCCCGGCCAAAATGAATTATTCTGTTATCGCGATAAGACCGTTTCTCATTATTCCGCGGCGCACGTCAGCAGCGTTTCGCTGGATGTCAGTAATGCCGTGGTGCAAAAAACATTTCTTGATAAACAAAAGCAGCTGGAACAGTTAACGATTAATTACTATTAAGTTTAATGACATTTAAATATCTTCAGCTCATCGGGTTGAAGATATTTATCTCATCTCAAAATTAAGATGTTAGCAAGAAATTACATAATTTTATTATTCTTACAATCTACGATCGTTTTATTACCGCGAGTTGATTGAATCCCCACATATTCCTCTATACTATTCCTCATATATTTTACGCAGAAAAGATATAATATATATGGCTAAGGTGGTTTTGTTTCCGGAGATCTCTTCTTCGCTGGAATGGTTAAAAGGGCATGGTGATACAATTCTTCAGTATGGCTGGAACGTGATTGCCGCTTGTATTCTCTTTTTTATCGGCCGGGTTGTCTCAACCTTATTATCTAAAGGTATCGAGAAAATACTTCTGCGGCGCAGGGTAGATATTACGGTTGTCCATTTCTTTGCCGCCCTGGTGCGCTATATCACGCTGGCGTTTGCGGCCATCGCCGCGCTTGGCCGTTTAGGTATAGAAACGTCCTCAATTATTGCGGTCATCGGCGCGGCGGGGCTGGCGGTGGGGCTTGCGCTGCAGGGATCGCTATCAAACTTTGCCGCTGGCGTACTGTTAGTCACGCTACGTCCTTTCCGGGCCGGAAACCTGGTGCAGATCGGCGCCATTACCGGAGTGGTGGAAACCGTACATATATTTTCCACCACCTTACTCACCGCGGATAATAAAGACGTGGTGATCCCGAACGGCAAAATTATCGCCGACAGTATCGTTAACTATTCGCGCCATCCCTTCCGGCGTATCGATTTGATGATTAGCGTCGGCTACGATAGCCGAATTGCGGAAGTGAAGCGCGTTATTCTGGCGGTCATCGATGCTGACAAACGCATCGATCGGCAGCGTGATACCACCGTTCGTCTGGCCGAACTTGGCGCCTCGTCACTTAATTTTACCGTGCGCGTGTGGGTGAAAAACACCCACTACTGGGATACCTATTACGATCTGCTGGAGAATATTAAAGAGGCGCTGGACGAACATCATATTGCGATTCCTTATCCGCAGATGGATATTCGCGTGGCCGGCACGGTACCGACGTTATCCTGATGGCTGAGATGATATGAATGCGAAAGCGATGGGTTGTATGGCTGTCTGTTTCCTGCTGACGGGCTGCGGCAGCGTCATGGGAAGAACCTCTTTGGCGGAGGGCGAAACGTGGTATCCAGGGGTTAAAACGGATATCGCGGTGATCCGCGGTGACAGCGAGTATGATTATAATTATCTTCAGGGAACATTATGGACCCTGGATACGCCGCTGTCGTTTATTGGTGATACGCTGATGCTGCCGATTGATTATTTTCACGGCCCGTGGTCAATTCACTCCGGAAAATAAAAAATATATTATAAAATGGTGTTAATTCATTATGAGTTCTATTTTAGATGTGGCCGTAATGTCCCCGAATCGCTATTTCTGTCTGGGGCTAAGTAGCCTGCAAGAACAAAAGTCACTGACCGCCATTCGGCTGCACTTTTGTCATGATCTGAAAAGCTTAAAAACGCTAATGGAGAGCATTGCGCTCTCCGGCGTGCTAATGGAAACGTTTGGTGAAGGAGAAAACATCTACGATGCGTTTGTTTTTGGCGATTATCTAAAAAGGCAGGCCAGAGACATCGCCGTGTTTGTTTTTCGCTCATTCTGGAGCAGCCTTTCCGATTTGCCGCACTATGCGCGCTATCATGTTTCCTCAACTGAAGATGAAATATGGCAATATTTTACACTGATACTGAAGGGCTACCATTGTAATAATTATATCTCCCGCTGGGAGGCCCTGCTGACCCATAAAGAGTATCAAGTTATCAGGATGCTGTGCTGCGGAAAGCAGTATCATCACATAGGGAAATCACTGGGTATTACGATTAAAACCGTGAGCACGCATAAAATCAAAGCGCTGAAAAAACTCGGCGCGCCCAGCATGTCATCTTTAATTCTACAATTTAAACGCTAATGGTCGCGCGCCACAGGCTGCCGTGGCCAGGCGTTCATAGGCCATCCCCGGATCCCCGCATGCTGCGTATTTATCGCGCCAGCCAACGCCATCCCGCAGCAATAGCATAATCTCTTATTCTCCCTTCCTGTATTCTGCTTTCCTGTTGATGGTGTCCGTAATATATTCTCGCCAGGTTTTAATAAAAACCCCTAATAGGGTGATGAATTTGCGAAGGCTAAACGTGATTCCATGTAACAAAGCAACATGTGAACTGGCTTACATTTTCAACCGCGCTCGCCATTTATAGTGAGCGCCAGTGTTAGGGGGCGTATTCAATCATCATGGCATCCATTAAAGACGTAGCGAAAAGAGCTGGGGTCTCGACGGCGACCGTGTCGCGAGTGCTTAACAATCATCCCAGCGTCGTGCCGGAAACGCGGCAGGCGGTGCGTGATGCGATGGATTATCTCTGCTATGTCCCCAGCAAGAGTTCGTTTCAGCTTAGCGGGAAATGTTCAGGGCTGATTGGTGTGGTTTTGCCTAATCTGGTGAATCCTCACTTCTGCGAACTGTTGGCGACGGTGGAAGAAGAGGCCCGGTATATCGGCAAATCGGTGATCGTTAAAACGCATCAGAACCAGCCGCAGCAGGATAAACATATTATTCAGACCTTAGTGGGGATGGGCATTGACAGCTTGCTATGGGTGCCGACAGAAGCAGAAGCCGAACTTTCAGAATGGTTAAGCATTACCCGGATCCCGGTCGCCGTTGTCACCCAGGTGTCCCGGTTCTTCAATTCCGTATCGATTAACCAGGATCGGGGGGCGGAAAGTATTGCGGAACATTTTATTCATACGGGCCATCTTTCATTTGGCTTTGTTGCCCAAGAAGGGGTGGATAGCCGCAAGGTCTCGTCGTACAGCAAAAAAATAGCGAGTCACGGTTTAAAGCTTGCTAGAGATAATTCGTTCTGGATAGCCAAAGGCGAGGGTGAAAAGATATCAGGCCATATTAGTATTCTTGATGACATTATCGAGAAACTCAGCGAGCCGACGCGAACCTGTACCTGTCTGTTAGTGTATAACGATATTGCGGCAAACTATATTATCGATGGGCTAAAAGAAAAGGGCATCTCCGTTCCTGAAGATATTGCAATTGCCAGCTTTGATAATACCCTGCTGGCGCAAACTAAAAAAATCACCAGCGTTGCACAGCCGGTAAATGAAATTGCTCACCTCGCGTTTCAGATGGTGAAACATCAACAGCAGCCGGACAGTATTGAAATGCACGAAATTGTCTCGCGGTTAATTATTCGTGAGAGCAGCGTAAAAATTAATATTACTTCCCTGTAAGGGATTTATGTTTAGAAATGGCGCGACATTTGGCGCCATGGGCTCCTTTTAACAAAAAATAGGTATATTTATGTCTGCTACCGCAATGGAAAAGCCAAGCGCTTATGAAAAGCTGGGGCTGAGGGAGAAGATCGGCTACGGCATGGGTGACGCTGGTTCAGGAATGATATGGAGCGTACTGGCCCTCTATCTGACGTGGTTTTATACCGATGTATATGGCCTGAACGCCGGGGTGGTGGGCACATTATTCCTGGTTATCCGCATCTTTGACGCTTTTAGCGATCCGCTGATGGGGGCCATCTGCGACCGCACCGTGACGCGCTGGGGAAAATTCCGTCCATGGATATTATGGATGGCGTTTCCGTTTGGTCTGGGCGCGGTACTGATGTTCACGACCCCAGAACTGAGCATGAACGGCAAGATTATCTATGCCTGGGTTACCTATCTGGTCATGTCGCTGATTTATACCGCGATTAATATTCCCTATTGCTCGGTCGGCGGCGTCATTACGCTCAATCAGAAAGAGCGCATGGGCTGCCTGTCGTGGCGCTTTTTCCTTAATGGCCTGGCAACATTAATTATCTCCTCCTCTATTCTGCCGTTAACGGACTGGCTGGGTAACGGCGACCGCGCCTCAGGTTTCCAGCTAACCATGATCATTATGGGCGGTGCGGCAACGCTGATGTTCCTGTTCTGCTTTTCCAGCATTAAAGAGCGGGTGGTGTCGGTTAAGCAAAACGAGTCGTTGAAGAAAGACCTGCGGGATATTATCAAAAACGATCAGTGGCTCTTGATGATCACTATTACCTTCCTGAACGTTTTCCCGGCATTTATCCGCGGCGGCGTCACTATCTATTATGCTACCTACGTCATGAAAGAGTCGGTCGGATTTATTACCTTCTTTATGGCGCTGGGCGTGGCCTGTAATATGCTGGGCAGCGTGCTTGCCAAACCGCTGACCGATCGCTTTGATAAGCTGGCGCTGTTCCGCATTATTAATATTATTCTCGGCATTCTCTCATTTGCGCTGTGGTTTGTTGATCCGCAATCCCTGACCCCGCTGATGACGCTATTCATCATTATTAACGTTCTGCATTTAATTCAGTCTGGCCCCATTCTGTGGGCAATGATGTCCGATGTCGATGACTACGGCGACTGGAAATTTGGTAAACGCCTGACCGGCATCTCCTTCGCGGGAAACCTGTTTATGCTCAAAATGGGGCTGGCGGTCGCCGGCGCTATCGTCGCCTGGATTCTGGCGTTTACCGGCTATGTCGCGAATGAGCCGCAGCAAAATTCGCAGACCATTCAAGGCATTATCATGATGTTTTCACTGCTGCCGATGGTGAGTTATTTCATCAGCGCGTATCTGGTGCGCTACTTCAAGCTGAATAACGCGTTCCTTGAGAAAATCAAAACGGATCTTGCAAAACGTGAGCTGGAAAAAGGTCGCGGTCAACCACAGGAGGTTCAGGATGTCCCTGTCATTTAATATTAAACAAGGTCAGCGCATTGATTTGTGGCTGAAAGCGTCCGAACCGGCGGCGCAACCCCTGTTTTCTATTCGCGTGAACGGTCAGGTTGTATTTAAGATTCAGGAGGCGCCGCGCTACTTCCAGTATTTTACCTGGACCTCGTTTCAGGACGGCGTTGCCACCCTGGAGTGGCTGCCGGAATATAGCGAGATATCGCTTTGTTACACCTGGCATCCGGATTCACTGCGCGCGCGCGGCGTTACCTTTATCGCGACAGCCGGGCAGGATTTGCGCCTGATGAGCGGTCAGGATATTGCTGACGAGTATCTGCGGGAGCCGCTGCGTCCGGCATTGCATTTCTCGCCCCGTACCGGCTGGATGAACGACCCTAACGGGCTGCACTACAAGAACGGCGAGTGGCATTTGTTTTACCAGTATCATCCGCACTCCAGCCAATGGGGCCCCATGCACTGGAATCATGCGGTGAGCCGCGATCTGTATCACTGGCGGCATTATCCGGTTTTCCTCCAGCCAGAGCAGAATCTTTCGGCGCTGGGCGCGACGGGCGGCGCGTTTTCCGGCAGCGCGTATATTGATAAACAAGGAAAAACCCGCTTCTGGTATACCGAACGGCTCCCGGCTTACGATCTGTATCGCGGCTACCGGGAAGTGCAGAAAATGGCCGTTGCGCACGACGACTACGATAAGCCGGAATGGGTGAAAACCGTCTTAACCGACCTGCCTGCGGGCGTGGACTGCGATTTCCGCGATCCAAAAGTGTGGTACGAAGAGGCCGATGCCACTTTTTATATGATCCTCGGCGCGTCGGTAAATGGCGATCCGGCGATGCTGCTCTTTCACTCTGCGGATAGTGAACGCTGGACGTTCCATCATGTGCTGTATGTCGCTCCCGGCTATTTTCGCGAAAACGGCGGTCGCTGCGTCGAATGCCCGGATTTCTTCTGCCTGGATGGCGTATGGGTATTAATTATCGGCGTCGTTGGCTATACGGAGCCGACAACCGGGCGGCATAATTTGCTTTTTGCCCAGACCGGTACTTTCCGGAACGGCTATTTCACGCCGTCCGAGCAGCCGCTACAGACTTTAGATTTCGGTACGGATTTCTACGCCCTGCAAACCTGGGGCGAGGACGACCGAAGAATCGGCTTTGCCTGGTTATATAACTGGGCGACGCAGAAACCGGTGGATTCCGCTTACTCGGGGGAAATGTCGCTCCCGCGTCGCTTTCATCTCAATGCGCAGCAGCGGCTATGCATGATGCCGGAGCTGCCGCCGGAATCATTGGTCGTCAGCCGCCATGCGCTGGATGACGGTGATATCTGGGTTAATGAGAAAGGCTGTAAAGCCGGCATTGTAACCTTTATGCCTGCCGGTGTTTTCCGTTTGACGTTAACGGGCGATAGCGGCCAGCAAATCATCCTCGAACAGGAGGGTAAAAATCTGACGCTATATGAAAAAGGCCGGGACGATGGGCGTTACCGCGCGCCGGTGGCCGGCGTCAGCGACGTCACCCTGTGTTTTGATGCCGGGATTGTTGAGGTCTTCGCAAATCAGGGCAGCGTATGCGGTACGCGACGCTATTACTCATGCAGTCAGCTCACCCGGATCCAGCTCTCCGGCGCGCCGGCACAGCTTACGCAATATCGCTCGACGTATTCGCAGGAATAAGCAAAGCCAAATTTAAGCGTTGATGTTCGATTTCTTATTATCATTAGAGGCGGTTTTCATGGTACGTAAAAATTATTATGATGTTACGCAGTGGCACGTCGGCAACCCGTATGAGGATATTGGCGAAGTCATTAACAGTATTCTCGCCGATATTAAATCGCGACAAACTGAAACCGATATTAACGACGGGGGTAAACCGGGCGCCGCGATTTATATTCCGCCCGGCGATTATCATCTGAAGACGCAGGTCTTAATTGATATCAGTTATTTAAAAATTATGGGTTCCGGGCATGGTTTTGTCTCCTCGAGCATTCGCTTTAATACGCCGGCGGACGAGTGGGCGAATTTGCACGATATATGGCCGGGCGGGAGCCGTATCCTGGTCGATCTCTGCCCGCAGCCCGGCGATGAAGAACACGCTGGTGCTGCATTTTACGTGAAACGCAGCGGGGCGCCGCGTATCAGTTCGGTGGCGTTCGAAAACTTCTGTATCGATGGTCTGCACTTTGTTGATGATGGGCTGGGAAACAACGACCCGGAAAATAGCTATACGAACGGCAAAACCGGCATTTATATCGCCAGCGCGCAGGACGCTTTCCGCATTACCGGGATGGGATTTATCTATCTGGAGCATGGCCTCACCACGTACAATAGCGATGCAATGGCGATCCATAATAACTTTATCGCCGAATGCGGTAACTGTATCGAGCTGCGTGGCGCCGGGCAGGCTTCAAAAATAACCGATAACCTGATTGGCGCGGGCTATAAAGGCTATTCTATTTACGCGCAAAACTTCGGGGGGTTATTGATTTCTACCAACAATATTTTCCCCCGTGGCGCAAGCAGCGTGCACTTATCGGGCGTGGTCCGCTCTAGCATCACCAGCAATCGATTCCATTCATTTTATCCGGGAATGCTCGTTCTCGAGAACAACTGTGCGGAGAATCTGATCTCGGCAAACCATTTCTTGCGCGATCGTGAACCCTGGCCGCCGATGCAGGCCTATGACAACGGCCTGGATGATGCCTATGGCTTGCTGCATATAAACGGCAGTAATAATTCGGTTATTGCTAATCATATTTCCGAAACGATTGATGTCCAGTATCTCAAGCCGCAGGGAATAAAACCGGTCATCATTCGCCTTGTTTCCGGCAAAGGGAATTATATTGCGAATAACCATATCGTGGCGACCACGGAGACGTCAGCGGCGCAGGCGCAGCCCTCCGAAGAGGATGCCTGCTTTGCGGCGCAGGTCAGCGCTTTGCTGACGACGGCCAGGTTAAAAGAACTCGATGCGGTCGCCGTGCAGGTAGAAAAAGAATCCGCGCAAAACACGATACTTGATAGCGGCAGTGACGCACAGGTGGTCATAGACCGAGCGCGTAATGCCTTCAGGGCGACACCGGTTGCTGGAAATTAATATTCACTCTGTTTGTTAATCCGTATAGCGAATGACGTTATTTAAGGAGGCAGATTACACGTTATTTCATTCATTCTTCTGCTAAATAAAAATCAAAATATAAAAGGTGAATATTTTTATTCACCTTATCCCACCTTTTACCTCTGGGAAAATAAAAATGAATAAAACAACATCATCAATAGCGCTAGGCTTGTGTTTAATAACGGGATCGGCGGTCGGGAAAAATAATCAACTGACGCTGGAACAACGAATGGAACAGCTTGAAGCGCGGCTTGCCGCCGCGGAAAGCCGGGCGACGGTAGCGGAAGGCCAGGTGCGGGATTTACAGGCGAAGCAGAATGCCGCGATTCAGGCGGCGCAAACCCGTGTGCCGGTAAACAGCGCGGCGGCAACCGCGGAGAGTAAAAAGAATCTTAGCGTCCCGGAGCTGAAATTATCCGGCTATGGCGATCTGAAAATCTACGGCGACGTGGAGTTCAACATGGACGCGGAAAGCAAACACGGCCTGCTGGCGATGACCAACGCCGATGTCGGCAGCGATCCCACCTACGATAAGTGGGATTTAAACGGCCGTATCCTGCTCGGCTTCGACGGTATCCGCAAAACGGATAACGGCTATTTTGCCGGTTTCTCTGTCCAGCCGCTGGCGGATATGACCGGCTCGATGAACCTCGACGACGCGGTATTCTTCTTTGGTCAGGAGAACGACTGGAAGGTGAAAGTGGGGCGCTTTGAAGCGTACGATATGTTCCCGCTGAATCAGGACACCTTCGTCGAGCACTCCGGTAATACCGCCAACGACCTCTACAGCGACGGCCATGGCTATATCTATATGATGAAAGAGGGTCGCGGCCGCTCTGACGCAGGCGGCAACTTCCTGCTGAGCAAGCAGCTTGATAACTGGTATTTTGAGCTCAACACCCTGCTGGAAGACGGTACGTCGCTGTACGACAACGGTGGCTACCATGGTCGTGATATGGAGCAGAAAAAGAACGTCGCCTATTTGCGCCCGGTGGTGTCATGGGCGAAAGACGAATTTTCCGTTGCCGCGGCCATGGAAGCGAACGTGGTGCAGAACGCCTACGGCTATAAAGATGCCCAGGGCAACTTTATCGATCAGTCGGGGCGCACCGGCTATGGCCTGACTATGACCTGGAACGGCCTGAAGCGCGACCCGGAGGACGGGGTGGTGGTGAATCTGAACACCGCTTATATGGACGCCAGTAACGAACAGGATTTGACCGCCGGGGTGAACGCGCTGTGGCGGCGCTTCGAGCTGGGATATATCTACGCGCATAACAAAATCAGCGATTATGCCGGGGTGATTTGCGATAACGACTGCTGGATTAAGGATGAAGGCACCTACAATATTCATACCTTCCACGCGTCGTATCAAATTCCGAACGTGATGAATATGCAGAACTTTAATATCTATCTCGGCGCCTATTACTCCATTCTCGACAGCGACGAGAAGCTGAGCCAGGGGGATGATGACGATCGCTACGGCGCGCGGGTGCGCTTTAAGTACTTCTTCTAAGCGCTTGAAACGGCTGCCCCGCTCAGCACAACGGGGCAGCCATAGTTTTACTCCAGATAAAACACCTCTTTAAGCTCCGCGCTTACCGGACTGTTGTCCGGATTGGCAGGCATCACATCGCGCATATGCTGCCACCAGCGCTGGCACACCTCGGTCCCGGCGACGGCGTCCCAGCGCGCTTCGGATTCAATCTCCACCGTGGCGAACAGCAGATGGCGCTCTTTATCGAGATAAATCGCGTAGTGGTGCGCGCCGTGGGCTTTCAGCACCGCTTCCAGCTCCGGCCAGATGGGGTTATGACGGCGCTGATACTCTTCATGCGCGTCCGGGTTTACCTGCATCACGAAAGCTTTGCGGATCATAATGCCTCCAGATAGAGTTCGCGGACTTCATCGCGGCTGGCGGTGCGCGGATTGCACGGCGCGCACGGGTCGGCCAGCGCTTTATCCAGCCACCCTTCAATATCGGCTTTGCTGACGCCAAGCTGGCTGAAGCCTTGCGGAATGCCGACGCGTTTGCTCAGCGCGCGGATGGCGTTGATGGCCTCCATGCTGGCCGCTTCATCGCTCATACCGCGGGTATCGACGCCCATCGCCTGCGCCACGCGCGCGAAGCGGGCAACCGCGTTCGGCCGGTTAAAGTTTTCGATGATCGGCAGCAGAATGGCGTTGCACACGCCGTGCGGCAGGTTGTGGGTAGCGCCCGGCTGATGGGCCAGCGCGTGCACCAGGCCGAGACCGGCGCTGTTAAACGCCATGCCCGCCAGATACTGGCCAAACGCCATCTGCTCGCGGGCTTCAAGGTGGTGTCCATCGTCGACGGCTTGCGGCAGCCACAGGTTGATCAGGCGAATCGCTTCCAGGGCGTTGGCATCGGTCAGCGGATGCGCGCCCACGGAAACAAAGGCTTCAATGGCGTGGGTCAGCGCGTCCATGCCGGTGGCGGCGGTAATGGATGGCGGGATATCCAGCATCACGCTGGCGTCATCGACGGCGATATCGGGAATGATATTGGGGTCGATAATCACCTCTTTTACCTGGCGCTCGGCGTCGATAATAACCGCGTTGCTGGTCATCTCCGCCGCGGTACCGGCGGTCGTGTTGATGGCCACCAGCGGCACGCCGGCGTTTTTCACTTTGCCGACGCCGGAGTAGGCGGTCGATGGCCCCGGGTTGGCGGTGAGGATTTTTATCGCTTTGGCGGTATCAATCGGGCTGCCGCCGCCGAAGGCGATAAGGTAATCACACCCGGCCTCGCGATACGCCGCGTAGCCTTTTTGCACCAGCGCTTCCGTTGGGTTAGGGAACACCTCGTCAAACAGATGGTAAGACATCTGCTGTTCATCCAGGGCGGTAAACAGGCTGTCGAGCAGCCCCAGCTTCACCAGCTGACCGTCGGTGACGATCAGCGCTTTGCCCCAGCGTTTACCCGCCACCAGCTTGACCATATCGCCGATTGCGCCCGCGCCGTGGAGGCTGATTTTGGGCAGTGCCAACATAAAACTCATGATAATTCTCCTTAATGTTGATTTTGGGTAATCCGTTTCCCTTCACCCGCCCCGGGTCGCGGCTGGCGCCTTACCCGGGCTACACGTACCGGTCAGATTAGGGTGAAGGGGAAATTAAATTCGTCTTCGCTGCATCATCCGCCGGGTAATAATCGGCAGCGAGATCACCACGATCAGCATCGCGCCGATGATGATCGACATCACGATCCCCGGCACGTTGAGCAGGCTCAGGCCAAACGTCACCAGCCCCATCAGGAAGGCGGCGATAATCACCCCCACCATGCTGCCGGAGCCGCCGAGAATATTGACGCCGCCGAGCACCGCCATCGTGACGACCGCCAGCTCCCAGCCCATCGCCAGCGTCGGGCGGGTGCTGCCGAGCCTCGAGGTCAGCAGGACCGCCGCCAGCCCGGCCATCAGCCCGACCAGCGCGAACAGCACCAGATTGTGGCGCTTGACGTTGATTCCGGAGAACCAGGCTCCGGTCGGGTTATTGCCGATGGCGTAGGTCCGGCGACCAAAGTTGGTTTTATGCAGCAGGAAGGTAAAGGCGGCGGCGAGGAGGATAAACAGCGCGAACTCAAAAGAGAGCGCCCCCCACACGTAGCCCTGGCCGAACCAGGCGAAGCTGTCCGGGTAGTGATTGAGCGCCTTGTCGCCCAGCAGAATGTAGGTTATTCCGCGATACAGGCTCATGGTGCCGATGGTGATCACAATCGACGACAGGTTAAAGCGCGTCACCAGGATACCGTTGAACAGGCCGCACAGCAGCCCCACGCCCAGCCCGACGGCCACCAGCAGCGGCGTATCCATACCCGCCGCCGCGCAGAAGCCCATCGCCGTTGAGCTCAGCGCCATCGTCGAGGCTACCGAAAGGTCGATCTCTCTGGCGATAATCAGCATCGCCATCGGCAGCACGATGATCGCTTTTTCGGTAAAGTTAAACGTGGCGTCCGACAGGTTCCAGATATTAAGGAAGTAGGGTGACGCCAGGGCGTTAACCACGAATACCGCCAGGGTTACCGCCAGCAGAAACCCTTCCCAGCACAGCAAGCGGCGCAGCGGCGACGGCGCGGCCGGGGCGCTTTTCATCTCTTCAGACATCATTATTTTGCTCATGATTTCACCGCCTGTTTCTGCCGCGCCAGCGCCGCGTTGCGCAGGATTAATCGTCCGCTACCTTTATTACCGCGTTCGTTAAGCAGCACCGCAATGACGATCACCGCGCCGGAAATGGCCATTTGCCAGAACGGCGAAATGCCAATCACCGGCAGCGCGTTATTGATAACGCCGAGGAACAGCGCGCCGCACAGGCAGCCGAGCACGCGACCGGTTCCGCCCATGGTGCTGATGCCGCCGATGACGCAGGCGGCGACCACCTGCAATTCAAAACCGTTGGCGACATCGACATAGGCGACGGCGAAGCGCGAGATCCACAGATAGCCGCAGAACCCGGCCAGCGCGCCGGAGAGGCAGAAGCTGACAAACTGCATTTTCCCGGCGTTAATCCCGGTGTAGTACGCCGCCGTCGCGTTGCCGCCCGCGGTGTACAAGGCCCGGCCGGTGCGGCTGTAGCGGAGGAAATAGCCCACCAGCAGCAGCGCGGCGATGGCGCACCAACTCAGCAGCGGCAGCCCCAGCAGCGAGGCGCGCGGCAAACCGAGAAAATCGGCGCTCATCTGGTGCGAGTTAACCCAGCCGCCGTCGGAAAGCAGGAAGATAATCCCGCGATAAATACTCATGGTGCCCAGCGTGACCACGATGGCCGGAATGCCGAGCCGCCAGACCAGCAGGCCGTTAATCATCCCCATCAGCAGGCCAAGCAGGGTCGCCAGCGCCAGCAGCGCCGCCACCGGGATACCCGGATAGTGGGCGTTGAGCAGCGCGACGATCATCCCGGTCAGCGCCAGATTGGCGGCCATCGACAGATCGATGCCTTTGGTGAGCAGTACCATCATCTGGCCGAGGGCGAGGACGATCAGAATGGCGGTGTCGTTAAACATCTCCACCAGATTGCCCGGCGAGACGAACGACGGCGCCCGGCTGCCGATAGCGCCGATCAGCAAAACGATCACCGCCGCCAGCAGCGCTTCGCGGTGTTTAAGCAGTTGTTTACCCATTACGCTGCCTCCCGACCGGCGCCGCTGGCGGCGCTGACGATGGTTTCCGCCGTCGCTTCACCGGCGCGATACTCGGCCACCATCAGCCCTTCGTGCATCACGATAATCCGGTCGGCCATGCCCATCACTTCCGGCAGCTCCGAAGAGACCATAATGACCGCCAGCCCCTGGCTGACCAGCTCGGACATAAACTGGTGCACCGCCGCTTTGGAGCCGATATCGATGCCTTTAGTCGGTTCGTCGAGGATAATCACCTCGGGATGGGTCGCCAGCCATTTGCCGATCACCACTTTTTGCTGATTGCCGCCGGAAAGGGTTTCCACCGCCTGCCGCCAGCTAAAGGCCTTAACCTGCAGGCGCGAGGCGTACTCGTCCGCCAGCCGCCATTCGCGGGCGTCGTTAAGCACGCCGCCGGGGTTCAGTTTGCTGAGCTGCGGCAGGCTGATGTTCTGGGCGATCGGCAGGGCGATAATTGCTCCCTGCTTCTGCCGCTCTTCCGGCACGCAGACGATACCGGCGCCGATCGCGTCGGCCGGCTGGCGAAAGCGCATCGGTTTTCCCTTCAGCACGATATCGCCGGAAGAGGGATGCGAGACTCCGGAGAGCGCCTGCATCAGCTCGGTGCGCCCGGCGCCCACCAGCCCGTAAAAGCCAAGGATCTCCCCTTTGCGCAGGCTGAAGCTGATATGGGCGAACTCGGTGGGGTGGCAGAGGTCTTTCACCTCCAGCACCGTTTCCCCTGGGATACAATCGACTTTCGGGTAGGTTTGGGTAATCGCGCGGCCCACCATCATCGCCACCATCCGCTCTTCGGTGATGTCGTTAATCGCACCGGAGCTGACGTACACGCCGTCGCGCAGAATGGTGTAGTAGTCCGCCAGCTCGAAAATCTCATCGAACTTATGCGAAATAAACAGGATCGCTTTGCCGTCCTGCTTCAGGCGCTCAACGATCTGATAGAACTCCAGAATTTCATGCTGCGAGAGCGCGGCGGTCGGCTCATCGAGGATCACCACCTGAGCTTCAAAGGAGAGCGCCCGGGCGATGGCGACCATATGGCGCTGGGCGATACTGAGGGTTTTCAGCGTCGCGCGCGGGTCAATCTGTACCTCGAGGCGGGTGAGAATTTCGCTGGCTTTGCGGTGCATGGCGGGCCAGTCGAGCTTCTTCAGCAGGCCGCGATGCAGATACTGGCCGACGAAGATATTTTCGGTGACCGAGAGTTCGTCGAACAGCACGGTTTCCTGATGAATCGCGGTGATCCCGACCTTATGCGCCGACTCCGGGTTCGGCAGTTGGATAGGGATCGCTTTATAGAGAATCTCGCCCTCTTCGGGCTGATAAATGCCGGTCATCACTTTGACCAGCGTCGATTTCCCCGCGCCGTTTTCGCCGATTAAAGCGGTCACTTTGCCGGGCCAGAGATCGAGCTGTACGTTTTCAAGGGCGCGCACACCGGGAAAAACCTTGGTGATGCCCTTCAGCGACAGCAGTGGGGTGGATGCTGACATGATAGTTCTCCGTAAAATCACCCCTCACCCTAACCCTCTCCCCAAAGGGGCGAGGGAACCGTTCAGTGCTCGCTGGCAGCAGTGCGCAGAGGGCCTGACTTTCTCCCTCTCTTTTTGGAAGAGGGCCGGAGTGAGGAAACAGGGTTAGAAAATTTTCGAGAACTTATCGATGTTGCTCGCATCGTAGACGAACGGTTCGGCCATCGCGCCGCTACCGTCGGCGTCCAGCTTCACTTTGCCCAGCTTGCCCATATTGGCTTCGGTTTTGGTCGCCGTGCCTTTGACTAAATCGTCGGCCAGATACGTGGCGGCGTAGCCGAGGTCAATCGGGTTCCAGATGGCGAAGCTTTTACTGGCGCCGGACTTAATCGCCCCGGCCATTTCCGACGGCAGCCCCAGCCCGGTGACGTAGACCTTGCCGATTCTGCCCTGATCTTTCACCGCCTGCGCGGCGGCCACGATCCCCACCGACGAAGGCGAAACAATCACTTTCAGGTCAGGGTATGACTTCAGCAGGCCCACCGCTTCGCGATAGCTTTTATCCGACAGATCGTCACCGTAGGCGACGGTCACCAGATTGACGGACGGGTACTGCGGCAGCACCTTTTTCATCTCCTCAATCCAGATGTTCTGGTTGGTGGAGGTTGGGGTGGCGCTTAAAATCGCCACATCGCCTTTTTCCACGTTCAGCGCCTTCAGCGCATCGGCGGCGAGCTTAACGTTGGTTTCGCCAATCAGCGCGTTATTGGACGGGTTAAGATGGATCTGGCGGCCCGCCGGTGCGACGCCGGAGTCCCAGGAGACCACCTTAATGCCGCGCTGCATCGCTTTTTTCAGCACCGGCACCACGGCGTCGGGATCGTTAGCGGAAATGGCGATCGCATCCACCCCCTGGGCGATCAAACCATTCAGCACTTCGATCTGCGCTTCGGCGGTGGTGGTGGTCGGGCCGGTATAGATCACTTTGACATCGCCTAACTCTTTGGCCGCTTCCTGCGCGCCGACGTTCGCTGCTTCGAAGAATCCATTTCCCAATGATTTCGCCACGAGGGCGATTTTGACTTCGGCTAAAGCGGAACCGGACAACGCCAGGATGGCAACGGTGAGGATCAAGCTTGTGTTTGTTTTCATTGCTTTTACTCCACATGAGTTAGTTTGTAGGGTTTGCAGGTGATTTTTTCGCCCCGTCTCGGTGAGCGGGGCGCGATGTTGTTATGGATAAAGGTCTAACGCGGACTGCAGGGGTTGAACGTTGAAGCGTTTGCCAAGGGCGACCAGCTCTTCGCGGGTGATGGTTTGTTTCATCCCGCCCATTGAGTAAACTTTCACCAGCACCTCGGCGGATTTCTCAGCGGTATCGATCAGGCCGAAGGTTTCGTCCAGATTGGGGCCGCTGCCGAAAACGCCGTGGAACGGCCACAGCACCAGCGAATGTTTCTGCATCGCCTCGGAGGTGGCCTCGCCGATTTCGTCGGTGCCCGGCACCATCCACGGCAGGATGCCGACGCCGTCCGGGAAGACCACCAGGCATTCGGTACTCCCTTCCCACAGCTTGCGGGTAAACAGATCGCTGTTGTTCTCCAGCACGAAGGTCAGGGCGATCAGATTGGTGGCGTGGCAGTGCATGATCACCCGGTCTTTACCGTTGGTCAGCCGGATGCGCTCGCTGTGCGACAGGAAGTGCGCCGGCAGCTCGGATGTTGGCACCGCATCGTTGGTCAGGCCCCAAAGAATATGGTATCCCGCGCCGTCGCTGTCGACTTTCACCACCCCGAGGTTCGCCGCCGGGTCGAGCTGGACGTTACGGAAGAATTTACCGGAACCGGTGACGATAAACGGCTGGTTAGCCAGCGTCGGCATCGGCTGGCTCAGGGCGATATAGCGCGGTTTAGCGTGGAAATCCGCCGCGTAGGGTTCGATATCCGCTTCGTCGAGGCGCAGCGTCAGGTTGCCGCCGTTGCGCTCGTCCCAGCCTTTCAGCCAGGCGTCGGAAGTGGCTTTAATCATGCCCTGGACGAACCAGGCGTCGATAATGGTCTGCATAGTCTTGTCTTTCCTGTTGATTCGGCGCGGGGTTGGCCCCTCGCCCTGAATATGTGCGAGCCCCGGATTGCGCCGTAAACGGCTTATCCGGGCTACCAGTTCGTAGCCCGGCCGCGACCCGGGGAACGTCCGGGCATTACCCGCGCTGGCTCAGAACCGCATTTTCATAAGCGCGTACGTTATCCAGCCACTGGCTGCCTGCCGGCGTATCGTGACGCTGACAGTACATCTCCCAGATGGCCTGCCACGGCAGGCACTTCTGCTCTTCCAGCAGCGCCAGACGGGCGGTGTAGTCGCCGTCGACTTCCAGCTGACGCAGCTGGGCGGTCGGTTCCAGCAGGGCGCGCAGCAGCGCTTTCTTCATATTGCGCGTGCCAATCACCCACGCCGCGATGCGGTTAATCGAAGCGTCGAAGAAATCGAGGCCGATATGCACGCGGTCGAACAGATCGTGACGGATGATTTCGCTGGCGATGGCCTGGGTTTCGTCATCCAGCAGCACCACGTGGTCGCTGTCCCAGCGTACCGGACGGCTGACGTGCAGCAGCAGGCGCGGGATATAGAGCATGGCGGCGGAGATTTTGTCGGAGATGACCTCCGTCGGGTGGAAGTGGCCGGCATCCAGGCACAGGGCGGTCTGGCGGCTGGTGGCGTAGCCCATATAGAACTCATTGGAGCCGACGGTGTAGCTTTCCGCGCCGATACCGAACAGTTTGCTCTCGACGGCATCAATGTGGTGCGCCGGGTCCAGCTTCTCGCTGATCACTTCATCGAGCGCGTTCAGCAGGCGCTGGCGCGGCGCGAAGCGGTCAACGGTAATATCCTTCATGCCGTCCGGGATCCAGATATTCATTACCGACGGCGTGCCCAGCTGCTCGCCGAAGTAAGCGGAAATACGGCGGCTGGCCTTGCAGTGATCGATCCAGAACTGGCGGATTTCATCGTTGGCGTGCGACAGCGTAAAGCCGTCGGCGCTTAGCGGATGCGAGAAGCAGGAGGGGTTAAAATCGAGCCCCAGCTTGTTGGCTTTCGCCCACTCAACCCAGTTTTTAAAGTGCTCCGGCTTAATTTCATTGCGCGGCACCGGCGCGTCGGATTCGAGATAGAGCGCGTGCAGGTTCAGACGTTTTGGCCCGGGGATCAGGCTCAGCGCCTGCTCAAGGTCGGCGCGCAGCTCGCTGGCGTTACGCGCTTTACCCGGGTAGTTGCCGGTGGCCTGAATACCGCCGGTCAGGCTTCCTTCCGGGTTTTCGAAACCGACGACGTCATCGCCCTGCCAGCAGTGCATGGAAACGGGCAGGCGATCCAGCTGGCGCAAGGCCTCCTCGACGTCCACGCCGACGCTGGCGTAGCGCTGTTTGGCAATTTCCCAGGCTTGTTCAAGTTGAGTGGTCATGCGCAAAGCTCCTTGGTCTGTTGTGGCTGAAACTGCGCGACGAAGCGGGCAATTTCACTTTCAGGATTGGGGGTAAAGGTGGTGAGGGCGTAGTTTTGCCGCACCACCTGACGGAATTCATCGACGTTGTGCAGCTCGTCCAGGGTCATCAGCTGAATGCCGATATTGCCCAGGGTGGAGGCCTCAACCGGGCCGGCGGTCACGGTGATGCCGCAGGCGTCGGCGCACAGCTGGTTGAGCAGTTCGTTCTGGCAGCCGCCGCCGACAATATGCAGCTGGCTGAACGGCTGACCGCGCAGCGCCGCCAGCTCGTTGAGCACCCGGGCGTAGAGCAGCGCCAGGCTGTCAAAAATACAGCGCGCCAGCTCGGCGTCGGTATCGGGAACCGGCTGCCCGGCTTCGCGGCAGGCGGCCTGGATTTCCGCGCTCATGTTGTCCGGGTTGATAAAGCGGTCATCGTTGCAGTCAATGACGAAGCGGCAGGCCGGAAGCGCAGCGGTACGCGCGATCAGCGCCGGCAGGTCGCCGACGTTTTGCTCCTTGAGCACCCGCTGCAGCAGCCACAGGCCCATAATATTTTTCAGCACCCGATAGCGGCCTTCGGCACCGCCTTCGTTGGTGATATTGGCCCTTAGCGCCGCATCGCTGGTGCAGGGGGTTTTGCTTTCAAAGCCCATCAGCGACCAGGTGCCGGAAGAGAGATACGCGGCGTTTTTGCTGGCCAGCGGCGAGGCGATAACCGCGCTGGCGGTATCGTGGCTGGCGACGGCGACCACCGGGATGTTATTGCCCTGCGGGCAAATCCAGTGGCCAATAACGTTGCCGGGATGGGTCGGCGTTCCGAACCAGTCGCGCGGCGCGCCGCTCCAGTTCAGCAGATCTTCATCCCAGCTATCGCTGTTGATGTTGACCAGCTGCGTGGTAGTGGCGTTGGTGTATTCCCAGTTCATGTTGCCGGTCAGGCGGAAGCTAAAGTAGTCCGGGATCAGCAGCGCGTGCGCGGCCTGGCTGACCAGTTCCGGCTGCTGTTCAACCAGCGCGCGCAGCTGATAAAGGGTATTAAACGGCAGAAACTGAATACCGCTGCGGCGGTAGATCTCCGCCCGGCCCAGCTGCTCTTCGGCATGGCGCATCAGGCCCTGGGTGCGGGAGTCGCGATAGGAAACCGGCAGGCCGACGCGCTGACCCGCTTTATCCAGCAGGACATAATCCACGCCCCAGGTATCGATGCCGATGCTGTCGATCAGGATGCCCTGTTCGCAGACCTTCTCCAGACCGCGGCGAATTTCCCCTTCCAGGCTATCGAGATCCCAGCAGTCGAAGCCATCCACCTTTTGCAGGCTATTGGTAAAACGGTGAATTTCACGCAGCGCCAGCGTTTGCTGACCGGGCTGATAACCGGCGAGCATCACCCGCCCGCTGGAGGCGCCTAAATCGACGGCGACACAATGACGATAACTCATGGGAAGATCCTTGTGAAAATCATTGCATGCAGTCTAAAAAAGTCGCGTCGGGCTCACCTTCTTGTTACTGACAGGGAAAATTGGCCGCTGGCAAGAAAGCAAAGGTGACCGTGAGGGAGGTCACAGTTTCGTTTTCTCCGCGCTGGGGTGAGGGATGTGATGTTGTCCGCAGTTCCCGATCTTTCCCGTCATTTCTTGAAAAAGCGGCAGGCTTTACGAATTTTGCGGTCAAAAATTGAAGGCCGGATCGCCGACCCTTAATTACTATTTGCTCCACTGATTGATAACTTTTCTCATCTCGAGGAGCGGCTATGACTATGTTGCACAGTGTGGATTTCTTTAAGTCCGGCGTTTCAGCTGTCGCCATTGAGCCGCGGCTCCCGCAATCCGCTTTTCCTGAGCATCACCATGATTTTCATGAGATTGTTATTGTGGAGCACGGCACCGGGATTCACGTTTTCAACGGCCAGCCCTACACCATCAGCGGCGGCTCGGTCTGCTTTATCCGCGATCACGATCGCCATCTCTACGAGCACACGGATAATTTATGCCTGACTAACGTGCTCTATCGCGCGCCGGACGCGTTTCGCTTTTTGTCCGGCCTGAACGCGCTGTTGCCGCAGGAGCAGGAGGGGAACTACCTCTCGCACTGGCGGGTGAATCAGAATGCGTTGCAGCAGGTGCGCCAGATTGTGGAGCAGATGGAGAACGTTGGCGCGGATGCGGATATGCACGCCATCGCCAGCCGCGAGATTTTATTTATGCAGCTGCTGGTGCACCTGCGTAAAAGCAGCCTCGCCGAAGGGGCCGCCAACAACGACGCGCGGCTCAACCATTTGATGGCCTGGCTGGAAGACCATTTTGCTGAAGATATCTGCTGGGAAGAGGTGGCGGCGCGCTTTTCGCTCTCCTTGCGAACCCTGCACCGTCAGTTAAAACAGCAAACCGGGCTGACGCCGCAGCGCTATCTGAATCGGGTGCGGTTGATGAAAGCGCGCCATCTGCTGCGCCATAGCGATGATAGCGTGACCGATATCGCCTATCGCTGCGGATTCGGCGACAGTAACCACTTTTCGACGCTTTTCCGCCGCGAGTTTGACTGGTCTCCGCGCGATATTCGCCAGGGGCGCGACGCCATTCTTCAGTAACGGGAGAGCAGTCAACGTTTTGACAGACATAAACGCGAATAATGAAACGTTATTCGCGTCCGGAGTTGATGTCGTGGCAGGTCAGCTGATTCTTCGCAAAGATGAATTTTTTGCCTCTCCCGCTCAGGCGGTGGCGGTGGCGGATCGCTATCCGCAAAACGTCTTCGCCGAGCACACCCATGAGTTCTGCGAACTGGTGCTGGTGTGGCGGGGTAACGGCCTGCACGTCCTGAACGATCGCCCGTGGCGCATTACCCGCGGCGATCTGTTCTATATCCGCGCGGAAGATAAACACTCCTACGCCTCGGTGAACGATCTCGTCCTGCAAAACGTCATTTATTGCCCGGACCGGCTGCGGCTTAACTTTGACTGGGCGGCGCACATTCCCGGCCTGTTCGGCACCCCGTGGGTTCCGCACTGGCGGATTGGCAGCAGCGGCATGGCCCAGGTCAGGCAGGTGATTACCCAGCTGGAGCATGAAAGTAGCCGCAGCGATGCGCAGGCCAATAATATGGCCGAACTGCTGTTTGCGCAGCTGGCGCTTATTCTTCAGCGCTATCGCTACGCCACCGATAATCTGGCGGCAACCCAAAGCGAAGCGCTGCTCGATAAGCTGCTCACCGAGCTGGCGGGCAGCCTCAATCGTCCTTTCTTTCTTGACCGTTTTTGCGAGCGCGAAGGGTGCAGCGAACGCGCGCTGCGCCAGCAGTTTCGTCAGCAGACGGGGATGACCATCAACCACTACCTGCGCCAGCTGCGCATCTGTCACGCGCAGTATCTGCTGCAGCATACCGAACGGCTGATTGGTGAAGTGGCGATGCAGTGCGGGTTTGAAGACAGCAACTACTTTTCGGTGGTGTTTAACCGCGAGATAGGCATGACGCCGGGGCAGTGGCGGCAGCGCAGTCGCACCGCCGCCTGACGACGCTAGTTCGCCATTCCCAGACCAACGATATTGGCGGCGATAATAATCACCACGCAGCCGAGGCTGAGGACGCCCACCGGACGACGGCCGGCGTTGTTCCACTCTTTCAGTATCAGACCCACCAGGCCGCCGCACAGCACGTAGAAGCTCATATGCAGCATCCAGCTCATGTAGTCGTACTGCGCCGGAATGCTGGCGTGACCCCAGGCGTAGAAAAAGAACTGCAGATACCACATCAGGCCGCCTAACGCCGAAAGCAGGATATTGCTGATGATGAGCGGTTTTGCCAGCGAGAAGTCGGCTTTTATCGACAGGTTTTTTACTTTTGCCAGACGGATAAAGCAGAAGCCGAGGTTGACCAGCGCGCCGCCGCCCATGATCACCACATAGCTTGGCAGCGCGGTGTAGAGCGGATCAACGCCGAGCGCGGCGGCGGCTTCATGCATCGGCTTGGCGGCGTTCATGGCGAACGACATACCGGCCGAGAAGATGCCGCACATCACCGCCAGCAGCAGCCCCTTTTTCAGGTTGAAGTCTTCGGCTTTGATGCCCATTTTGCGCTCTTTCAGCTGGCCTGCACGGGTGACGATACCCACGCCAATCACCGCGACCAGCACGCCGAGCAGCGTCATCTGGCCGCCTTTAGTGTTAATGAGAACATCAAACTGACCGTTAAGAATCGGCGTCATTAACGTGCCGACAATCAGCGTGATACCAATGGCGATGCCGATCCCCATCGACATCCCCAGGTAACGCATCGTCAGGCCGTAGTTGATATTACCGATACCCCACATGGCGCCGAACAGGAAAACGGGCAGCAGAGTGGAGGCGTTAAAAGAACCGTAATAGGCCCAGAAATCGGGCAGCAGCATGGCGCTGATGGCCCAGGGGAGGATCAGCCAGGAGACAATACCGCCGATAGACCACATGGTTTCCCAGGACCAATGTTTAACTTTCTTGAACGGGGCATAGAAACAGGCTGCACTGGCCGCACCTATCAAATGCCAAAAAATACCCATCGTAATCGCGTGATTCATTGATTTTATCCTCATCTATTTTTTATCGGATAAATCTTCTTCCGACCCGATGAGTGTAAAAATCGGTCAGTTTTTCCGCCTTTAAGCTGTTGCCACCCGAAGCCTGAACCTGGCAACCAAAAACTTAATTAGTTGTTCTGTATCACAAAACGACATCTATTACCCGTTGTTATAACCTTATTAAAAATACGGCATTGATAAGCGTTTTCAATATCATTTAATTAACTATAATGAACCAACTGCTTACGCGGCATTAACACTTTCCGCCGCTCGACAATAATGGAGATGATTATGAGTTATACACTGCCTGCCCTGCCGTACGCTTATGACGCCCTGGAACCGCATTTTGACAAGCAGACGATGGAAATCCATCACACTAAACACCACCAGACCTACGTAAATAACGCTAACGCAGCGCTGGAAAGCCTGCCTGAATTCGCGAGCCTATCCGCAGAAGAGCTGATTACCAAACTGGATCAGCTGCCGGCAGACAAAAAAACCGTGCTGCGTAACAACGCAGGCGGCCACGCTAACCACAGCCTGTTCTGGAAAGGCCTGAAAACCGGTACCACCCTGCAGGGCGACCTGAAAGCGGCTATCGAGCGTGATTTCGGTTCCGTTGACAACTTCAAAGCGGAATTTGAAAAAGCGGCGGCGACCCGTTTCGGCTCCGGCTGGGCGTGGCTGGTGCTGAAAGG
The DNA here is from genome assembly GCF_040061575.1 of Klebsiella sp. CB_Kp196. Taxonomy (NCBI): domain Bacteria; kingdom Pseudomonadati; phylum Pseudomonadota; class Gammaproteobacteria; order Enterobacterales; family Enterobacteriaceae; genus Klebsiella; species Klebsiella sp. CB_Kp196. The sequence continues at coordinate 42,033 of NZ_JBEAFH010000056.1, read as the reverse complement.
CGACAAGCTGGCGGTGGTTTCTACCGCTAACCAGGACTCCCCGCTGATGGGCGAAGCGATCTCCGGCGCTTCCGGCTTCCCGATTATCGGCCTGGACGTGTGGGAACACGCTTACTACCTGAAATTCCAGAACCGCCGCCCGGACTACATCAAAGCGTTCTGGGACGTGGTGAACTGGGACGAAGCCGCAGCGCGTTTTGCCGCCAAAAAATAAGGTTGCATTGTGCTGAGCGAGAAGCGAGTCTGATGACTCGCTTTTTTTATATCCGCAGCAAAGGAGCAGCGATGCACTATCCGGTGAATGTCTTTGTGGGCAAGGTAAGGGATTATGACGGCAGCCGTCCAAGCGCCATCGGTAAAATTCAGGTCGATGGTGAACTGACCCTCGGCGATTTGGGGCTGGAGGGCGATGAGCAGGCGGAGAAGAAAATTCACGGCGGGCCGGACCGCGCGCTGTGCCACTATCCCCGTGAACACTACGCCCACTGGGCCCGTGAGCTTCCGCAGCAGGCGGATCTTTTCTGCGCCCCGGCGTTTGGCGAAAATCTCTCGACCGAAGGGCTGACCGAAAAAAACGTCTACATTGGCGATATCTTCCGCTGGGGAGAAGCGCTGATTCAGGTCACGCAGCCGCGATCGCCGTGCTTCAAGCTCAACTATCACTTTGCCGTCAGCGATATGGCGCAGCTTATGCAAAACAGCGGCAAAACCGGCTGGCTGTATCGGGTGGTGGCGGGCGGGCAGGTATCCAGCGATGCGCCGCTGGCGCTGGTTTCCCGGCTCAGCGACGTGAGCGTTCACGAAGCGGGCGCCATCGCCTGGCAGATGCCGTTTGATGATGAGCAGTACCACCGTCTGCTCTCCGCGGCGGGGCTGTCGGTAAGCTGGAGCCGTACCATGCAGAAACGGCGCCTGAGCGGGAAGATCGAAAATAATTCGCGGAGATTGTGGGGAAAATAGCGCTTCCGTGCGCGTTCCCGGATTGCGGCGCGTTGCGCCTTATCCGGGCTACCCGTTTCGAACCCGGCCCGGTGAAGCCAGGCCGGGGGGATCAGGTGCGCTTGTACAGCGGCAGCCAGAGGGTTAAGCGCAGGCCGCCCAGCGGGCTGTCGTCGGCCTTTACCCAACCGCGATGCTGTTGAATCGCCGCCTCGACAATCGCCAGCCCCAGGCCGGTACCGCCAGACTCGCGGTCGCGCGCCTCATCGGTACGGTAGAACGGACGGAAAATCTGCTCGCGATCCTCCGGACTCACGCCCGGGCCGTCATCATCGACGTTCACCGTGATGCCGTCTTTATCCACTGAGAAGCTTACCGAAATTTTAGTATGCGAGTAGCGCAGCGCGTTACGCACGATATTCTCCAGCGCGCTTTCCAGCGCATTGGGGTTACCGTACAGCGGCCACGGCCCCGGCGGATACTCGACGGTGAACGATTTCCCCATCTGTTCGGCTTCAAAGGCGGCGTTATCCAGCACCTCGCCCCACAGCTGGTTGGCTTTCACCGTTTCGCTGACCAGCGCGGTTTTCGCCTGATTGCGCGACATCACCAGCAGGTCGTTGATCATGCTATCCAGCCGGTGCGCTTCCATCTCAATCCGCTCCAGCTCTTTGCTTTCCCCGCTGCGGCGGCGCAGCAATGCGGTGCCTAACTGCAGGCGGGTCAGCGGCGTGCGCAGTTCGTGCGAGATATCGGACAGCAGACGATGCTGGCTGGACATCATGCGCTCCAGCGCGGTCACCATCTGGTTAAAACTGGTCCCGGCGGCTAAAAACTCCTGCGGACCGGCTTCCAGCTCCGGATGCTGACGCAGGTTGCCCTGGGCGACTTCATCGGCGGCATTTTTGAGCTTACGCGCGGGTTTCGCCAGGCTCCACGCCAGCCATAGCAGCAGCGGGGCGCTGACTAACATCGTGACGATCAGCAGCAGTAGCGGCCGGTCGAACAGCAGATTGATGAAGTCTGATTGTGACGTATTGGCAGGACGAATCAGATAGAGCTGGTAGTTATCTTCTCCATCCCTGACGGAAAAAGGCCCGACCATTTCCAGACGACCATAGCGCTTTTTCTGCGGATGGTCGGCGTTATCCGCCTGGCCGATAAAGTTGCGGATAATCTGCATTTCGTTGCGTTCGGCACCGATAACGCGACCTTCGCTGGTGACCAGCAGCAAACGCTGGCCCGGCGGAGCCCACTTATCGATGGCGCGAAACAGACGACGCCACCACATCAGGTCGTTTGGCGGATCGTTCGCCAGTTCGGCCTCGACGTGCTGTTCAATCATGATGCCCTGACGTTGCTCGCTCTCCAGCAGCTCGGTCATCTGGCGCGAGTCCAGCTTAGGCAGCATCAGAACCAGCATCAACACCAGCGCCAGCGTGAGCCAGAAAATAGCGAAGATGCGTGCGGTTAAACTTCCAATCATGAAGCCGATACCATCAGATAGCCGCGTCCGCGCAGGGTTTTAAACCACGGATGGCCGTCTTTGCGCTCCGGCAGCTTGCGCCGCAGGTTGGAGATGTGCATATCGATCGCGCGATCGAATGGCGTCAGGCGTTTACCCAGCACTTCCTGGCTAAGATGCTCACGCGATACCACCTGGCCAAGATGCTGCGCCAGAAGATAGAGCAGGGTGAACTCGGTGCCGGTCAGCTCCAGGGTCAGACCATCGAAGCTGGCTTCCTGGCGGCCGGGGTTAAGGCTTAGCGCATCCACTTCCAGCGTCGGTGAACCGGCTTCGGTTGTCTGCTGCTGCTCGCTCCAGTGCGACCGGCGCAGAATCGCGCGTATACGCGCCACCAGCTCACGATCGTTGAACGGCTTAGGCAAATAATCGTCCGCGCCCAGCTCGAGGCCGAGAACGCGATCCAGCTCGCTCCCGCGGGCCGTTAGCATGATAACCGGGGTCTGGTGTGTCTGACGCAACTCTTTGAGCGTGTCGATACCGTTTTTCTTCGGCATCATCACATCAAGCAAAAGTAAATCGATGCTGTCGTCCAGAAGGGCCAGCGCCTGTTCCCCATCATGGGCGACGAGCACATTAAAACCTTCCATATCAAGCAGCTCTTTTAACAGGGAGGTGAGCTCCCGGTCATCATCTACTAACAGGATTTTATTCATTGTTTAAATACCTCCGAGGCAGAAATTACGTCATCAAGGCTCGCTAATCCATGACTTTACGTTGTTTTACACCCCCTGACGCATGTTTGCAGCCTGCATCGTAAACTCTCTCTCGTTGAATCGCGACACAAACGTTTTGGGAGTATGTGATGCGCAATGTTATCGCTGCCGTCATGGCCTCAACGCTGGCGCTAAGTGCATATAGCCAAGCCGCTGAAGTCGTCACCAGCGTTAACTGGCTTCCCGGAGACGAAGGGGTCCAGCGCAGCAGCCAGAGCCATATGTTTGACGGCATAAGTTTAACTGAACACCAACGGCAACAGTTACGAGATCTTATGCAGCGGGCACGCCACGACAGGCCACCCGTTAATGTTAGCGAAATGGAGACAATGCATCGCCTTGTCACCGCAGAAAATTTTGATGAAAACGCTGTACGCGCTCAGGCAGATAAGATGGCGCAGGAACAGGTTGCCCGCCAGGTTGAAATGGCAAAAGTTCGCAACCAGATGTATCACCTGCTAACGCCAGAGCAGCAAGCGGTTTTAAACGCTAAGCACCAGCAACGAATGGATCAGTTGCGTGAGGTTGCACGGATGCAAAAAGGCTCAGCGATGATGCTTTCGAGTAGTAGCAATACCCTGCAACCCCAGTAACAACCCTGTTTTCCTTGCCATAGACACCATCCCTGTCTTCCCCCACATGATGTGGGGGTTTTTTTTGCCCGTTATTCAGCGCCCTCCTGCCTCCCCGTCCCGGTAAAAGATCGGGTTATACTAAGCGCATCGCGAAGTAAGGAGCGTTTATGAATCAATCTTATGGGCAGCTGGTGAGCCGCGCGGCGATTGCGGCAACGGTGATGGCCTCTGCGTTACTTTTGATCAAGATTTTTGCATGGTGGTATACCGGGTCTGTGAGTATTCTGGCGGCGCTGGTTGATTCACTGGTGGATATCGCCGCCTCGTTGACCAACCTGCTGGTGGTGCGTTATTCGCTGCAGCCTGCCGATGAAGAACATACCTTTGGCCATGGTAAAGCGGAATCGCTGGCCGCGCTGGCGCAAAGTATGTTTGTCTCCGGCTCGGCGCTGTTTCTGTTCTTGACCGGTATTGATCATCTCGTTCGTCCTGAGCCGATGAATGCGGCGGGCGTAGGGATGGTGGTGACGCTGATTGCGCTGGTCAGCACGCTGCTGCTGGTCACGTTCCAGCGCTGGGTAGTAAGAAAAACACAAAGTCAGGCGGTACGGGCGGATATGCTTCATTATCAGTCTGATGTTATGATGAACGGCGCAATTCTGGTGGCGCTGGCCCTCTCCTGGTACGGCTGGCACCGTGCTGATGCGCTGTTTGCATTAGGTATAGGCGTCTATATTTTATATAGCGCGCTGCGCATGGCTTATGACGCCGTTCAGTCGTTGTTAGACCGCGCGCTTCCTGATGAGGAACGCCAGGAAATTATCAATATCGTGACCGCGTGGCCAGGCGTCAGCGGGGCGCACGATCTACGAACGCGGCAGTCAGGGCCGACTCGCTTTATTCAGATTCATTTGGAAATGGAAGATAACCTCCCGCTGGTTCAGGCACACGTGATTGCCGACCAGGTGGAGCAGGCGCTGTTGCTCCGTTTTCCCGGGTCCGATGTCATTATCCACCAGGACCCCTGCTCTGTGGTGCCGTTAGGGCGGCAGGGTGTTTTATGATCTTTAGGTTATAGTCTGTAAACTCGATGTAAAAGTGTGGGGCGGATCGGCATTTTTTGTATAAATTACCGCCATTTGGTCTGACCTGAATCAATTCAGCCAGAAGCGTTTGATATACTATTGCAATTATCGTTGTGCACTCCTCGTGAGGGGCGCTTCAGGCAACAGGATTATTTTTTGCTTCCTAAGTTCAGAGGTAGTCATGATTAAGAAAATCGGTGTGTTGACAAGTGGCGGTGATGCCCCGGGCATGAACGCAGCAATTCGTGGCGTTGTGCGTGCGGCATTAACGGAAGGTCTGGAAGTTTTTGGAATCTATGACGGTTACCTCGGCCTGTATGAAGATCGTATGGTTCAGCTCGACCGCTACAGCGTTTCCGACATGATCAACCGCGGCGGCACCTTCCTGGGGTCTGCGCGTTTTCCAGAATTCCGCGAAGAACATATTCGCGCCGTCGCGATTGAAAATATGAGAAAGCGCGGCCTGGATGCGCTGGTGGTTATCGGTGGTGACGGTTCCTACATGGGCGCCGTGCGTCTGACTGAGATGGGCTTTCCCTGCATCGGTCTGCCGGGCACCATCGACAACGATATTAAAGGCACCGACTATACCATCGGCTTCTTTACCGCATTGAGCACCGTGGTAGAGGCTATTGACCGCCTGCGTGATACCTCTTCCTCCCACCAGCGTATTTCCGTTGTTGAAGTGATGGGCCGCTACTGCGGCGATCTGACCCTGGCGGCAGCTATCTCCGGCGGCTGTGAGTTCATCATGGTGCCTGAGGTTGAATACACGCGCGACGACCTGGTTTCAGAAATTAAGGCGGGTATCGCGAAAGGCAAAAAACACGCGATTGTGGCGATCACCGAGCATATGTGCGACGTCGACGAGCTGGCTCACTACATCGAGAAAGAGACCGGCCGTGAAACTCGTGCCACCGTACTGGGCCACATTCAGCGCGGTGGCTCTCCGGTTCCTTATGACCGTATTCTGGCATCCCGCATGGGCGCGTACGCGATTGACCTGCTGCTGCAGGGCTTCGGCGGCCGCTGCGTTGGTATTCAGAACGAGAAGCTGGTTCACCACGACATTATCGACGCTATCGAAAACATGAAGCGTCCGTTCAAAAGCGACTGGCTGGATTGCGCTAAGAAGCTGTACTAAGCCTCCGGCGGAAATAAAAAGGCCTTCTCAGAGAGAAGGCCTTTTTTATGGGCGGGACGCTACTCGATATCCAGGGCATCCTCGGAGAGGATAATCCCGGTATTATCGGCGTAGAGATGGTCGCCGGAAAAGAAGGTGACGCCGCCGAAGTTGACGCGCACGTCGCTTTCGCCGATACCTTCACCTGCGGCCCCGACGGGGATAGCCGCCAGCGCCTGGATGCCGATATCCAGCTCTTCCAGATCGTCAACCTGACGCACCGCGCCATAGACGACCAGCCCTTCCCACTCGTTTTGTACGGCCAGACGCGCCAGGTCAGCGTCAATCAATGCGCGTCGAACGGAACCACCGCCGTCAACCAACAGGACATGACCACGGCCGTTCTGTTCGAGCATATCGTAGAGCAACCCGTTATCCTCGAAACATTTTACCGTGATGATTTGTCCACCAAACGACGAGCGCCCCCCAAAGTTGGAGAACAGAGGTTCCACGACGTTGACATCCTCCTGGTAGATGTCACAAAGCTCGGAAGTATCGTATTTCATAGGCTTAACGTTCAGTTGCTGCGAGAATTTTCAGTATATCGCGTGAATCGTACTGTTGGCAAAATCATCAATTGTTAATTGATATTTGTCAGTTAACCCACAAGCCGGCTGCAAATAATTCCGATAACAAACAGCAGGTTGGTCAGCAGCGCCCCTTTAACCGTTCTTTCGAGCATTGGACGCATGGCGACAGGGTCGCGTTCGCGCATCACATAACGCGCCTGTTTGACCAGCAGCGGCGTTGCCAGCAGGAACAGCCAACCCCACGGATTATGCAGCGAGAGAAGGTTAAACAGCGCCAGGCACAGCGGAGCGCCAAACAGCAGGCAGGCGTGGTAGCGGCGAGCGTTAACCGGCCCCAGGCGCACGGCGAGGGTGTTTTTACCGTTTTCACGATCGCTGTCGATATCACGCAGGTTGTTAATATTCAGCACCGCCGTTGCCAGCAGGCCGCAGGCGGTGGCGGGTAAGAAAATAACCGCTTCAACGCTGTGCGCCTGGAGGTACCAGCTCCCGACCACGCTAAGCCAGCCGAAGAACACCAGCACGGAGATATCGCCAAGGCCGATGTAGCCGTAAGGACGAGTGCCGACGGTGTAGGTAATGGCGGCCACGATCGATAGCCCGCCAAGCACCATAAAACCGATAAAATCGGCCATGGTCTGCCAGGCCAGGAACAGCAGCGCCAGGCCAGAAAGGCAAATCAGCGCTACGGTGAGAATCAACGCGCGTTTCATCTGCGCCTGGGTGATTGCCCCTTTCTGCATGCCGCGCAGGGGGCCGATACGGTCAGGTTTATCGCTGCCTTTTACCGCGTCGCCATAATCGTTGGCCAGATTGGAGAGGATTTGTAATAAACCGGCGGTGATGATGGCCAGCAGGGCAACCCAGGGATCGAAGCTGCCCTGATGCCAGGCAAGCGCGGAGCCGACAATAATGGCGGCAAAGGCCAGAGGTAACGTTTTGGGGCGCAGGCTTTCCAGCCAGGCCTGGGTGCGAGTGATAGCGTGTTCGGTCATAAGTCCCGGCCAATAAAAAATGGGGCTCTACCCTTCATACTTCAAGCTGCAGATGCGTTGGCGACGCGCATTCACCCCAGGCACTGCCGGGATAAATGAGGGCCCTCAGCCAACGGCTGCCTTCCCACAACTCGAATTATTTAGGGTATCTATACCCGTCATACTTCAAGTTGCTTATGTGTTGGCTACGCTCATTCCCCCCAGTCACATAGTTATCTATGCTCCTGGGGACTAATGAGAGGCTCCTGCCTCTCACCGGAGGCCAGCCTTCGGCTGGTCAAATTCGTTCCCGACGAATTTGTCACTCCCTTGCCGCCTTTAAGCAACTCGAATTATTTTGGGTATATAGCCTCATCTATAGTGATGAAAATATATTGAACCGGATTATAAGATAAAACGGCTCAGATCTTCATCTGCCACCAGAACATCCAGATGCTTACCGACATATTCCGCATCGATGGTGACGGTTTGGCCATTCATTTCGCTGGCATCGTAGGAGATGTCTTCGATCAGACGCTCCAGTACGGTATGCAGACGACGCGCCCCGATGTTCTCGGTGGTTTCGTTGACCTGCCACGCGGCCTGAGCGATACGCTTGATGCCATCTTCCGTGAACTCGATATTGACGCCTTCGGTGGCCATCAGCGCTTTATACTGCACGGTGATGGACGCGTTCGGCTCGGTCAGGATGCGCTCGAAGTCGTGGGTGGTCAGCGCTTTCAGCTCAACGCGAATCGGCAGACGACCCTGCAGCTCCGGGATTAAGTCAGACGGGCTGGCCACCTGGAACGCGCCGGAAGCGATAAACAGAATATGATCGGTTTTCACCATGCCGTGCTTGGTGGAGACGGTGCAGCCTTCAACCAGCGGCAGCAGATCGCGCTGTACGCCTTCGCGGGATACGTCCGGGCCGGAGGAGTTGCCGCCGCGCTTACAGATTTTATCGATTTCGTCGATAAACACGATACCGTGCTGCTCAACGGCGTCGATGGCATCCTGCTTCAGCTCTTCCGGGTTGACCAGCTTCGCCGCTTCTTCTTCAATCAGCAGCTTCATCGCGTCTTTAATTTTCAGCTTACGCGGTTTTTGCTTCTGGCCGCCCAGGTTCTGGAACATGGACTGCAGCTGGTTGGTCATCTCTTCCATGCCCGGAGGGGACATGATTTCAACGCCCATCGGCGCAGCAGCGAGATCGATCTCAATCTCTTTATCATCGAGCTGCCCTTCGCGCAGTTTTTTACGGAAAGACTGACGCGCGGCGGACGGTTCCTGAGGCTGTTCAGCCTGGCCCCAGTTGTTTTTCGCCGGCGGGATCAGCACGTCAAGGATGCGCTCTTCCGCCAGTTCTTCCGCACGATAGCGGTTTTTGTCGATGGACTGCATGCGCACCATTTTGATCGCCGCATCGGTCAGATCGCGGATGATGGAGTCCACTTCTTTACCAACATAGCCCACTTCGGTGAATTTCGTCGCTTCAACTTTGATGAACGGCGCGTTGGCAAGCTTTGCCAGACGACGGGCGATTTCCGTTTTACCGACGCCGGTCGGGCCGATCATCAGAATGTTTTTGGGCGTGACTTCGTGACGCAGCTCTTCGTTGAGCTGCATACGACGCCAGCGGTTACGCAGAGCGATGGCGACGGAGCGCTTGGCTGCGTCCTGGCCGATAATGTGTTTGTCCAGTTCGCTGACAATTTCGCGTGGGGTCATTTCAGACATGGGAGATCCTTACGCTTTAGACGGTAATTCTTCGATGGTATGGAAGTGGTTGGTATAAATGCAGATATCACCTGCAATATTCAACGCTTTCTCTGCGATATCGCGTGCGCCCATATCGGTATTTTCCAGCAGGGCGCGAGCCGCGGCCTGGGCGTAAGGACCGCCGGAGCCGATAGCAATCAAATCGTTTTCTGGCTGCACCACGTCACCGTTACCGGTGATGATAAGCGATGCGTTTTCGTCAGCCACGGCCAGCAGCGCTTCCAGCTTGCGCAGCATGCGGTCGGTACGCCAGTCTTTCGCCAGCTCAACGGCGGCCTTCACCAGGTGGCCCTGATGCATTTCCAGCTTACGTTCAAACAGTTCGAACAGCGTGAAGGCGTCAGCGGTGCCGCCCGCAAAGCCGGCGATCACTTTGTCGTTGTACAGGCGGCGCACTTTTTTGACGTTGCCTTTCATTACGGTGTTGCCCAGCGTGGCCTGGCCATCACCGGCAATAACGACATGGCCGTTACGGCGAACACTTACAATTGTAGTCACGAGCAGACCCCTTGGTTGCAAAAGCGGAATAGGGGCCCCGCGGTTACGCGGGGCAGAATGCAATTATAGATGGGGGGGATTTTGAGGGTTTCAACCCCTGGCGGCGAGACGAATGCAGTTTGCGTGTCCGGCCATTTTCAGCCGTTCAATCATATTGCTGGCGTTTTCTTTGCCTTTCAGCGGCCCAATTACCACGCGGTTCCAACCGTTATTGGTGGTGATATGCGAGGCGAAGCCTTCAAACGCCAGCTGCGCGCGCACGGTTTCCGCCTGCTCAGCACCTTTGAAGGAGCCGCACTGGATCATCCAGCTGCGATCGTCTTTTTTCTCCGCGGCGGCGGTTTTTGGCGCCTCTTCAACGCGGGTTACCGGCGCGGCGGCCTGGGTTTTAGGCTGCGCGGTACTGGTATGCGCCGGCGTTTGCAGCAGATCCTGATACGGCTGCTGGTTTGACGCCGTTTGCTTCGGCGGCTGCTGCACCGGTTTCGGCTGCTCGACGGCCCGCGGCTGGGTTCGCGGTTGCTGTACCTGCGTCTGTGTCTGCTGCTGCACCTGCGCGAGCTGCTGCTGCTGAACTAAACGCTGACGCTGCAGGGTCTGCTGGCGCTGCGCCGGGGTTTGTTCATTCCACGGTACTTCGGTCAGCTGCGTAGGCTGCTGACGCATATCGGCCTGCATTTGCGCCAACAGCTGGCGCTGTTCGTCCGTCAGCTGCTCCGGCTTCATGACTTCGCCGCCTGCCGTGGGTTCCGTAGGCGCACGTACGCCGGGCTGACGGCTCTCCAGCTCTTTAATATAGCGCCAGCGCTCTTCCGGCTTCGGCGGGAGGCCGTTGCCAGCGGCCTGGCGGTTTTGCAGCGCTTCAGCTTCTTCTTTCTTGTGGTGCGTGATGAAGTACAGTCCACCGATAAAGGCCACCAGCACTGCCGCAGCGATCGCCACCATAGCCGGTGAAACCGCCGAAAGGCCGCCTTGCTTGTTCCTTGAGCTTCGGGTATTGCTCTTTTTGCGCCGCGAAGAAGCCGGTTGGCTGCGGCGTACATAATCTCGTTGTGCCACTATCGTTTCGCTGTCTTATTCGTTTTTCAGCCCGCCATGTTACTTAAGCGGCGGGCCTTTGACCAGAAGGGCAGGCCCGAAAGCCTGAAGGTTATGTTCGGATTTTTCGCGTACTGCCGCGAACGATAAGCTCGCAGTCGAGTAATCGTGAACCGCTGCTGACGCTGTGACCGTGCAGTTGATCCAATAAAAGCAGCATCGCTTCGCGGCCAATATCAAAACGTGGTTGCGCGACGGTCGTCAATGGCGGATCGCAAAATTCAGACAAAGAGATGTTATCGAAACCAATAATAGACAGATCTTCAGGAACTTTCAGGCCGCGACGTTTCGCCAGCGATAATGCCCCCAGCGCCATAATATCGCTATGGCAGAAAACAGCCGTCGGCGGTACCGGCAGCGCCAGCAGCTGTTCGAGGGCGTTGGCACCGGCTTCATAGGTAAAATTGCCGCGGGCGATATAGTGCGGATCGACGGTTATCCCGCTACGACGCAGCGCCTGGACATAGCCCTGCAGGCGATAATGGCACAGCGGCATCTCTTCCGGGCCGGCGATACAGCCGATGCGGCGATGCCCCAGCTCGTGCAGATAGTTAACGGCGTTAAAGGCGGCGGTGAGGTTATCGATATGCACCGTCGGCAGCTCAAGCTCGGGAGCGAATTCATTGGCCATGACCATCGGCGGCAGATTGCGCTGCTCCTCTACGCCCGCATCGAAGGGCAAACGGGAGCCAAGCAGCAGCATACCGTCGATCTGCTTGGTAATGATCAGGTCGATAAAGGTCTTTTCCTGACGGTTCTGGTGGGCGCAATCGCCAATCAGCACCAGGTACTCCTGTTCCGCCGCGGTGACTTCAATACCGCGAATGATCTCGCTGAAAAAGGGGTCGCAGATATCCGGCACAATCACCAGAATGGTGCGTGACTCGTTGCGCTTCATATTGCGCCCGAGCGATTGCGGTAAATAGCCGACTTCCAGCGCGGCCTGCTCGACCCGGTTACGGGTGCTCTGCGAAACCTTATCGGGATTCATTAACGCTCGGGATACGGTTGCCGTGGAAACGTTTGCCTTTTGGGCAACGTCTTTCATAGTGGCGGCAACGACCTGTTTTTTGGGCTTCACCTGATTTCTCCTCGCTGACTGGCGCAGACACATCCCTGGCGTTCTGACATCAGCAACATTTTTAACAGATAGTACATCCAGAGAGTTACAGAATTTTCATGAAAAACGTGACGATGGTTGAATTTTTCGATCCGCCTCGCAAGAGAAGCCTTAACCTTCAATAGGATCGACATCCAGAACCCATTTCACTTTTCGCGCTTCCGGCAGCGTGTTAATCAACGCCAGCGTTCCGCTGACGATATGCTGTAGCTGAACGCGCGACGGATGCTGGAGGAGAATTTGCCAGCGCCAGCGGCCGCCACGCTTTGGCGCCAGCGCCGGAACCGGCCCGAGCACCCACAGTTTCTTATCGGCCAGCGGGCTGGCCTGCAGCAGGTTGCGCAGCTGTTGTAAAAAAAGCGGCGCCTGCTGGTTGTTATGATCCTCGGCGCGAATCAGCACGTGGCTGGTCCACGGCGGCAGCTGCATGCTTTGCCGTTCCGCCAGCGCCTGCTCGGCAAACGCGTCGTATCCTTTATAAAGCAGCGTTTGCAGCAGCGGGTGTTCCGGGTGGTGGGTCTGCAGGATCACCTCGCCCTGTTTGCCCGCCCGGCCTGCGCGGCCTGAAACCTGCGTATAGAGCTGAGCGAAGCGCTCCGCCGAGCGGAAATCGGCGGAAAACAGCGCGCCGTCAACGTCCAGCAGGGAAACCAGGGTGACATCCGGGAAGTGGTGCCCCTTCGCCAGCATTTGGGTGCCGATAAGAATGCGCGCGCCGCCGCGATTGACGTCGGCAAGATATTGCTCAAGCGCGCCTTTGCGGCTGGTGGTATCCCGGTCGATACGGGAAATCGGGATATCGGGAAACAGCGGTCCCAGCGCTTGCTCAAGCTGTTCGGTCCCCAAACCTACCGGTACCAGATGCGTTGAGCCGCAGGAGGGGCACTGGCGCGGAATCGGGCGCTGGCTGTCGCAGTGGTGGCAGCGCAAATGATGCTGAGCCTGGTGCAGCGTGTAGTAGCTGTCGCAGCGCGGACACTCCGCTATCCAGCCGCAGTCGTGGCACAGCAGCGCCGGCGCGAAGCCGCGGCGGTTCAAAAACAGAATCACCTGGTTATCGGCCTGCAGATGCTGGCGCATGCGGCCAATGAGCGCCGGAGACAGTCCGGCCTGCAGCTGCTGGCCCTTTAAATCCAGAACGTGCTGCTGAGCCGGGCGCGCATTGCCCGCTCGTTTGGTGAGCTTCAGCTGGCGATACTTGCCCTGGCGGACGTTATGAAGCGTCTCCAGCGCCGGGGTCGCCGAGCCGAGGATAATTGGAATTTGTTCGCTGTGGGCGCGCCAGACCGCCAGATCGCGGGCGTGATAGCGCCAGCCTTCCTGCTGTTTATAAGAGCTGTCGTGCTCTTCATCGATGACGATGACCCCGAGGTCTTTAAAAGGGGTAAATAGCGACGAGCGGGTACCGATCACAATCGCCGCTTCGCCGTTTTTGGCTTTTAGCCACGCGGAGAGGCGTTCGCTGTCGTTCAGTCCGGAGTGCAGCACTTCCACCGGGGCGCTAAAGCGGTGGCGGAAACGGGCGATTGTCTGCGGCGTCAGGCCGATCTCCGGCACCATCACCAGCGCCTGGCGCCCCTGCGCCAGTACGTTTTCAAGGACGCTCAGATACACTTCCGTTTTGCCCGAGCCGGTGATCCCGGCCAGCAGCCAGGCGGAAAAGCTGTCCGAGGCGCTGTGAATCGCGCCCACGGCGGTGGCCTGTTCGGTGTTAAGACGCAGGCGCTCGCCGGGTACCGAGAAGCCTGCGCGCCAGTCGGCGATCGCCGGCGCTTCGCTGGCGAGTTCGGCCAGGCCTTTACCCCGCAGCGCCTGCAGGGCGGCGTCGTTAAATTCGAGTTCGGCAACCTGATGGCGCCAGATCTTGCCCTGACGCAGCGCAGCCAGCGCCTGCTGCTGTTTCGGTGAACGCTTAAGGCTGTTGATATCAACCGCTTGCCCCTGTTCGGTGGCAAACCAGTACCACATTGGCGCCGCGCTGGCGGGCTTCCCCTGGCGCAGCACGATCGGTAGCGCGTGAAACAGCACATCGCCGATGGGATGATGGTAGTAATCCGCCGCCCACAGCAGCAGCCGCCAGACCGAAGTGGAGAAGACCGGCTCGGCGTCGAGGGCTTCGGCCACCGGCTTAAGTTCGTCGAGCGGCAGTTCGCTGCGCTCACTGACCGCCGTTACGATACCTATCCGCTCCTGCTTGCCGAACGGAACGCGCACGCGACAGCCCGCTTTGACCGGCATACCTTCAGGCAGCAAATAGTCAAAAGTGCGGGGCAGCGGAACGGGCAGGGCAACGTGAGCGACGGGCATTTAATCTTCCTGACTTGAAATCTGGCGGGTTAGTATACACATTGTGATAAGGGCTCGCGGATCAGTTTGCATATGCTGGTCAAATTCTGTATGATTCGCCGCCTTTGATGCGCTTTGTGCGACATCAAAATCTATTACCCGGGAATTTCGCTTCGCGCAATCGCACCGGGAAATTATTAACATCGCGTGGTGTCTGGCGTTAGGGCTGGAAGAGCGACGCGGCCTTAACTGAGGTTCTCCCATGAAAAAAGATATTCATCCGAAATACGAAGAAGTTACTGCTTCCTGCTCTTGCGGTAACGTCATGAAAATCCGTTCTACCGTAGGTCACGACCTGAACCTCGACGTGTGCGGTAAATGCCACCCGTTCTACACTGGCAAACAGCGTGATGTTGCTACCGGTGGCCGTGTTGACCGCTTCAACAAGCGCTTCAGCGTACCGGGTACCAGCAAGTAATTTGCTGAAGAAGCCGCCTCAGGGCGGCTTTTTTGTTTCTCTTGCGCTAAACGCGAGAAAAAAGGGCAGAAGATTTCTTCTGCCCTTTTTTATGGTTTTAGTATTCCCACGTATCCGGGTCGATGCCCAGTTCGCGCATAATCTCTTTCGCCGCTTCCGGGATTTCATCGCTGCGCTCTTTACGCAGGTCTTCATCGTTAGGCAACGGTTGACCGGTAAAGGCATGCAGGAACGCTTCGCACAGCAGTTCGCTGTTAGTCGCGTGCCGCAGGTTATTCACCTGACGACGCGTGCGTTCATCGGTGAGGATTTTTAACACCTTCAGAGGAATGGAAACCGTAATTTTTTTTACTTGCTCACTCTTCTTACCGTGCTCAGCGTATGGGCTGATATATTCGCCGCTCCATTCAGCCATGAGTTACCTTTAATCCTCTATTCATTAGTTAAGGGCCTGAACGCGAGTCCTGGCCATAATTGCGCGTAGTTTACCGTAGAGGGGCGCGTCTGACACCAAACAAGCCGCTACGGATGTGCGCTAATGCATATAATTTTAACGGCTATTTCCAGTTTGCTCAATCTATACGCAAAGAAGTTTAGATGTCCAGATGTATTGACGTCTATTATAACAATGATTACTCTGGAGCCTGACTTTTCACCGACTCAGCCCAGGAACTCCCCAACATGACGCGTAAACAGGCCACCATCGCAGTGCGTAGCGGTTTAAATGACGACGAGCAGTACGGTTGCGTTGTCCCGCCCATTCATCTCTCCAGCACCTATAATTTCACCGGATTTAACGAACCTCGCGCCCACGACTACTCTCGTCGCGGTAACCCGACCCGTGATGTGGTGCAGCGTGCGCTGGCGGAGCTGGAGGGCGGCGCGGGGGCGGTTCTGACCAATACCGGCATGTCGGCCATTTTGCTGGTCACCACCGTATTTCTGAAACCGGGCGATCTGCTGGTGGCGCCGCACGACTGCTACGGCGGCAGCTACCGCCTGTTTGACAGCCTGGCGAAGCGCGGCTGCTATCGCGTGCTGTTTGTCGATCAAAACGACGAGCAGGCGCTGAGCGCCGCGCTGGCGGAAAAACCGAAGCTGGTTCTGGTCGAAAGCCCAAGTAATCCATTGCTGAGAGTTGTGGATATTGCGAAAATCTGCGGTCTGGCGCGTGAGGCCGGAGCGGTCAGCGTGGTTGATAACACCTTCCTGAGCCCGGCTTTGCAGAATCCGCTGGCGCTGGGCGCCGATCTGGTGTTGCATTCGTGCACTAAATATTTGAACGGCCACTCTGACGTCGTGGCCGGGGTGGTGATCGCTAAAGATCCGGCGACCGTCACCGAACTGGCATGGTGGGCGAATAATATCGGCGTCACCGGCGGAGCGTTTGATAGCTATCTGCTGCTGCGCGGCTTACGTACGCTCTCTCCGCGTATGGAAGTGGCGCAGCGTAACGCGCTGGCGATTGTCGACTATCTGAAATCCCAGCCGCTGGTGAAAAAACTGTACCATCCGTCCCTGCCGGAAAACCAGGGGCATGAGATTGCGGCGCGTCAGCAAAAAGGTTTTGGGGCGATGTTAAGCTTCGAACTGGATGGCGATGAGCAGACGCTGCGTCGTTTCCTGAGCGGGTTATCGCTGTTTACGCTGGCGGAATCGCTGGGCGGCGTGGAAAGTCTGATTTCCCACGCAGCGACGATGACCCATGCGGGCATGGCGCCTGAAGCGCGTGCGGCGGCCGGGATCTCAGAAACGCTTCTGCGTATTTCGACCGGTATTGAAGATGGTGAAGATTTAATTGCCGACCTGGAAAATGGCTTCCGGGCAGCAAACGAGGAATAAACATGAGTGTGATTGCGCAGGCAGGGGCGAAGGGTCGTCAGCTGCACAAATTTGGTGGGAGTAGTTTAGCGGATGCGAAATGTTACCTGCGCGTCGCGGGTATTATGACGGAGTATTCGCAGGCGGGCGACATGATGGTCGTCTCTGCCGCCGGCAGTACCACCAACCAGTTGATCAGCTGGCTGAAGCTCAGCCAGACCGATCGCCTTTCTGCGCATCAGGTGCAACAATCGCTCCGTCGTTATCAGATGGAGCTCATCTCCGGACTGCTGTCACCAGACGCTGCCGACACGCTGATTGCCATCTTTATTCAGGATCTTGAGCGCCTTGCCGGGCTGCTTGACGGCGGCGTCACCGACGCGGTATACGCCGAAGTCGTCGGTCACGGCGAAGTCTGGTCGGCCCGCCTGATGGCGGCGGTGCTGAACCATCTTGGCGTAGAAGCCGCCTGGCTGGATGCGCGTAGCTTCCTGCGCGCCGAGCGCTCCGCGCAGCCGCAGGTGGATGAAGGCTTATCCTATGCGCTTTTGCAGCAGCTGATAGCGCAGCACCCGAACAAGCGTCTGGTGGTGACCGGCTTTATTTCGCGTAACAACGCCGGGGAAACCGTCCTGCTGGGACGTAACGGTTCCGACTATTCCGCCACCCAAATCGGCGCCCTGGCCGGGGCGTCTCGCGTCACTATCTGGAGCGACGTGGCCGGGGTCTACAGCGCGGATCCGCGTAAAGTGAAAGACGCCTGCCTGCTGCCGCTGCTGCGCCTGGATGAGGCCAGCGAACTGGCCCGCCTGGCGGCGCCGGTGCTGCATGCCCGTACGCTGCAGCCGGTCTCCGGCAGCGATATCGATTTACAATTACGCTGTAGCTACACCCCGGATCAGGGCTCAACGCGCATCGAACGCGTGCTGGCTTCCGGTACCGGGGCGCGTATCGTGACCAGCCATGATGATGTCTGCCTGATTGAGTTCCAGGTACCCGGCGGCCAGGATTTCAAACTGGCGCATAAGGAGCTGGACGCTATTTTAAAACGCGCCCAGCTGCGTCCGCTGGCGGTTGGCGTACACGCCGACCGTAAGCTGCTGCAGTTCTGCTACACCTCTGAAGTGGCCGACAGCGCGCTGAAGCTGCTGGACGAAGCGGGGCTGCCGGGCGAGCTGCGCCTGCGTCAGAAACTGGCGCTGGTGGCGATGGTTGGCGCTGGCGTGACCCGCAATCCGCTGCACTGCCACCGTTTCTGGCAGCAGCTGAAGGGCCAGCCGGTAGAGTTTACCTGGCAATCAGAAGAGGGCATCAGCCTGGTCGCGGTGCTGCGCGCCGGGCCGACGGAAAGCCTTATTCAGGGGCTGCATCAGTCGTTGTTCCGCGCGGAAAAACGCATTGGCCTGGTGCTGTTTGGCAAAGGTAATATCGGGTCCCGCTGGCTGGAGCTGTTCGCTCGCGAGCAGACCACGCTTTCCGCCCGCACCGGGTTTGAATTCATCCTTGCCGGGGTCGTGGATAGTCGCCGTAGCCTGCTTAATTACGAAGGCCTTGACGCCAGTCGCGCGCTGGCTTTCTTTAATGATGAGGCGGTTGAGCAGGATGAAGAGTCGCTGTTCCTGTGGATGCGCGCGCATCCGTACGATGATTTAGTGGTGCTGGACGTAACCGCCAGCGCGCAGCTGGCCGACCAGTACCTCGATTTCGCCAGCCATGGTTTCCACGTTATCAGCGCGAATAAGCTGGCTGGCGCCAGCAGCAGCAGTAAGTATCGCCAGATCCACGACGCGTTCGAGAAGACCGGGCGCCACTGGCTGTACAACGCCACCGTCGGCGCCGGTTTACCGGTCAACCATACGGTGCGCGATTTAATTGATAGCGGCGATACCATTCTGGCGCTGAGCGGTATTTTCTCCGGCACCCTCTCATGGCTGTTCCTGCAGTTTGACGGCACCGTGCCGTTTACAGACCTCGTCGATCAGGCCTGGCAGCAGGGGCTGACGGAACCGGACCCGCGCGTCGATCTCTCCGGGAAAGACGTCATGCGCAAGCTGGTGATCCTGGCTCGTGAGGCGGGTTACAACATCGAGCCGGATCAGGTGCGCGTTGAGTCGCTGGTGCCCGCCCACTGCGAAGAGGGGTCGGTCGATCACTTCTTCGAGAACGGCGAAGCGCTGAACGAGCAGATGCTGCAGCGTCTGGAAGCGGCGCGCGAAATGGGTCTGGTGCTGCGCTACGTCGCGCGCTTTGACGCTAACGGTAAAGCCCGCGTCGGCGTTGAAGCGGTGCGCGAAGAGCATCCGCTGGCGGCGCTGCTGCCGTGTGATAACGTCTTTGCTATCGAGAGCCGCTGGTATCGCGATAACCCGCTGGTGATCCGCGGTCCGGGCGCTGGTCGTGATGTGACCGCCGGGGCGATTCAGTCGGATATCAACCGTCTGGCGCAGCTGCTGTAGCCATAAATTAAAGACCAGGCAACGCCTGGTCTTTTCACCTTAGTGCGCCGCGAAAACTTCTTTGGCGGCAAACAGGCCATTCAGGGCCGCCGGGAATCCGGCATAGACCGCCATCTGCATGATCACTTCCGTAATCTCTTCCTGCGTCAGCCCGACATTTAACCCGGCGGCAATATGCACTTTTAGCTGCGGCGCGGCGTTACCGAGCGCCGTGAGCGCGGCGATAGTGGCAATTTCACGGCTGCGTAAATCGAGTCCTGGCCTGGCGTAAATATCGCCGAAGGGGAACTCAATCAGATAGCGGGCAAAATCGGGGGCGATATCCTTCAGGCTGTTGACGACGGCGTCGCCGCCTTTGCCGTCCACGCGCTGTAGCATTTCTCGTCCGATGGTATAACGTTCGCTGGTCATGGCTTTTCCTCAGTGTGATGATGCGTAATGAGGAAGGTTAGGGAAGTTTTCCTGCCTTGAGTAATACCCTTTTCGTGATACCTTTTCAGTATGACAAATTCACGTTTACACACTCTGGATATTCGCCTGCTGCGCTACTTTGCGGTGGTGGCGGAGGAAAATAACATCAGCCGGGCCGCGCAGCGGCTATTTATTTCGCAGCCGCCGCTGAGCCGTCATATTCGCCATCTGGAAACGCAGCTGGGGGTAACGCTATTCTTGCGGCATACCAAAGGTCTGATCCTTACCGACGAGGGAAGACGGGTGCTGGATATCATTCGGCCTCTGCTGGCGCTTCAGGATCGCACCCTGGCGGCGTTGAGCCAGCTCTCTGCGCCCGCGCAGCAGCCTCTGCGTCTGGGGTTGACCACCGCCTTTGAGCAAGGCGTTTTCGCCGCCGCGGAATCCGCTCTGGGTGAGTACACCGGCGCATTGCACATCACTCGTCAGTCATCACCGGCGTTGGCCCAACTGGTGCGAAAGGGCAAGCTCGATGCGGCGCTGGTGGCGCTGCCGCTGAATACCGAGGGGCTTCACCTGCATCCTTTGTCTTACCAGGAGCCGCTTATCGCGGCGCTACCCGCATCCTGGCCGGAGGCCGCCAGGGCGGAGCTGACGTTAAGCGCACTCAATCATCGGCCGCTGTTCTGGTTTAAACGCGAGCGTAATCCCGATTTTTTTGACTATACGCGACGTATTTTTGACCGGGCAGGCTATGTGCCCACCTACGTGGAGGAGCCTGCCGAGCATGATGTTCTGCTGGCGCGGATTGCGCGCGGAGAAGGCCTGATCCTCCTGCCGGCCTCTTTTTCCGCGATTCAGCGGCAGGGGGTCGTCTTTTGTCCTTTGCAGGATGCCAGCCAGCAGCTTCCGCTTAGGCTGGGAATGGTGACGCTGCCCGCAAATGAGAGGGTTCGGGAAAGGGTAACAGCAGTCGTTGAAAAATCATTGCCTTAGCGAAAAAGAGATGAATTGATTTCATCCTGGCTGAATATTCCTCACTGTTTACGCTGATTTTTCTATTGACGCGGATGCCCTTTTCCGTCATTTTTACATCTGGACGTCTAAACGTATAGAAGTTCGCGACACAACAAACAATAAAATGCGATTGATGAGGTAAGGTATGAGCTTTTTTCACGCCAATCAGCGGGAAGCCCTGAATCAGAGCCTGGCGGAAGTGCAGGGCCAGATTAACGTCTCCTTTGAATTCTTTCCGCCGCGCACCAGTGAAATGGAGCAAACCCTCTGGAAATCCATCGATCGCCTGAGCAGCCTGAAGCCGAAGTTTGTCTCCGTGACCTACGGCGCTAACTCCGGTGAACGTGACCGCACCCATAGCATTATCAAAGGTATTAAAGAGCGTACCGGTCTGGAAGCCGCCCCGCATCTGACCTGTATCGATGCCAGCCGCGATGAGCTGCGTACCATTGCTAAAGATTACTGGGATAGCGGGATTCGCCATATCGTTGCGCTGCGTGGCGACCTGCCGCCTGGCAGCGGTAAGCCGGATATGTACGCGGCCGACCTGGTGACTCTGCTGAAAGAGGTCGGGGACTTTGATATTTCCGTTGCGGCTTATCCGGAAGTCCATCCGGAAGCCAAAAGCGCGCAGGCCGATCTGCTTAACCTGAAACGTAAGGTCGAGGCCGGAGCAAATCGCGCGATTACCCAGTTTTTCTTTGATGTTGAAAGCTACCTGCGTTTTCGCGACCGCTGCGTCTCTGCGGGTATCGACGTCGAAATTATTCCGGGCATTCTGCCGGTCTCTAACTTCAGGCAGGCGAAAAAATTTGCCGATATGACCAACGTGCGTATCCCGACGTGGATGGCGAAAATGTTCGAAGGTCTGGACAATGACGCCGAAACCCGCCAGCTGGTGGGGGCGAACATCGCCATGGATATGGTGAAGATTCTCAGCCGCGAAGGGGTGAAGGATTTCCATTTCTATACCCTGAACCGCGCGGAAATGAGCTACGCGATTTGCCACACTTTAGGCGTGCGCCCGGCGTAAGCAGGCTTCAGATTTCCCCGTCCTTCTCTTCTCTCTGCGGCGTCAAAACATCTTCGGCGCCGCTTGTTCTGGTTATTTCCTTAAAACATCTTTACGGGCGGTAAAACGGGGCGCCTGCGCCATCAGAGGTGACTATCCGCCAGCAGCAGCGGTACGTTTTGCGTTTGCATCAGAGAGAGGATATCGGGGGAGAGGCCGGTCTGGCTGATAACGAGGTCAAGGTCTGCCAGGCGGGCATGGCCTGCAAGGAACGTTTGACCAAATTTACTGCTGTCCGCCAGCAGGATTTTTTGCCGCCCGGCGCGCATCAGCGCTTGTTTGACGTGGGCATCGGTCATTTCAGGAACCGTCAGCTCTCCAAGATCGTTGACGCCCTGAGTGCTGAGGAAGACTTTGTCGGCGTGGATATGACGAAAGAAGTCGGCGGTACTGAAAGAGACCATTCCCTGGCTGGCGTCTTCATATTCACCGGGCGCGACGATCAACTTGATATTTTTTCTTCCTTTCAGGAGATTAACCACCGGAATGGAGTTGGTTATCACCATGATTTTCTTATCGAAAATAAAATGAGCGAGCGCCAGCGGCGTGGTGCCGCAGTCGATAATAATCGTGTCTCCATCTTCAACCTGCTCGGCGGCTTTCTGGCCAATCAGGTGCTTATCATCGGCCATTAGTATCGATTGCAGCTGAAAGCCGGGCTCGACGCTGGCGCCGCGGGTTAAGTAGGCTCCACCGTAGGTTGTTTTTACAATGCCTTGTTTTTCAAAGAAAGAGAGATCGCGACGGATGGTCATTTTGGTGACGCCGAACTTTTCGGCGAGGTCATTGACGACGACTTTTTTGTCCTGTTGCAAAATGGCGTAAATGCTCATTCTTCGATTTGATGACTGCATATCTACGATTCACCCAAAGGAAAATCGCACTATAAAATACATCGTTTTGGCGGGCAATGGCGGGCGAAAAGAACATACCCGCCTGCTGGCGGGTATGTCGCGAGGGGTTATTCCCACTCTTGCAGGAAGCGTTGACCGTACTGGTCGGCCACCAGAAGCGCGGCATAGACCTGATCCGGCGTCGCGCCGCCGGGCATATTGTGGATGGTTTCACCTTCCGCGCAGGCGGCTTCCGCCACGGTACGCATTTTGCCCGGGATATCGGCTTTAATATCCAGCTGCGCCAGGGTGATAGGCAGCCCGACGCTATGGCACAGCGCCGCTACGGTTTCGATCTCTTCCACCGGCGCGTTTTCCAGTACCAGCTGCGTAAGCGTACCGAAAGCCACTTTTTCACCATGGTAGTAGTGGTGAGCGTCCGGAATAGCGGTCAGACCGTTATGGATAGCGTGCGCAGCCGCCAGGCCGCCGCTTTCAAAGCCGACGCCGCTCAGGTAGGTGTTGGCTTCAATCACCCGTTCCAGCGCCGGCGTCACCACGTGCTGCTCCGCCGCCAGCATCGCTTTTTCGCCCTCTTCAACCAGCGTGTTGTAGCACAGTTCAGCCAGCGCCAGCGCCGCCTGGGTGCATTTTCCGCCCGCCATGGTGGTCGCGCCGCTGCGGGAGCAGGCACGCGCTTCAAACCAGGTCGCCAGCGCATCACCGATACCGGCTGCCAGCAGGCGCGCCGGGGCGCCTGCAACGATTTGCGTATCGACAATGACCATGTTCGGGTTGCGCGGCAGCATCAGGTAGCTATCAAACTCGCCGTCATCGGTATAGATGACCGAGAGCGCGCTGCACGGCGCGTCGGTGGAGGCAATCGTCGGGGCAATAACCACCGGCAGATTCATAAAATGTGCTAATGCTTTTGCGGTATCCAGCGTCTTGCCGCCGCCGATACCCAGCACGGCGGTGCAGCGGGCGGAACCGGCAATATCACGCAAGCGGTTGATTTCGTTATGTGAGCATTCGCCGCCAAACGGTGCGATTTCGCCAGCCAGCCCCGCATCCGCCAGGCTTTTACGCAGTTTTTCTTCGGCAAAACCGAGTACGAATTTATCGCCCACGATGAGCCAGCGTTCTGCCAACGGCTTGAGGTATCCACCAAGGCGGGTAATGACGTCCGCGCCCTGAATGTACTTACCGGGTGATTGAATAATGCGATCCATTTCTATTCCTCCTGGATGACCGTGATGCCACCCCCCTGGGCAGCTCGCCGATCGGGTTACAGGTTTAGCGTTCCAAAGGCGTTATTCCAGTCCTGCTCAAACTTCTCAATAGCTGACTCTACCGCAGGGGTACCGAGCATTTGTTGCGCTACATCTAACGGAAGGGTGATCGCTTCGCAGCCTGCTAACAGGCAATCCAGCGCCTGGCGCGGCGTCTTAAAGCTGGCGGCCAGCACTTTGCTTTCCGGCGCATGCAGCTCCAGCAGGGACTGCAGCTCCTGGACCATGCGGATGCCGTCACCGCCCTGGGCGTCGACGCGGTTGACGTACGGCGCCACATATTTTGCCCCGGCCAGCGCGGCCAGCAGGCCCTGAGATGCGCTATATACCGCCGTACCCAGCGTGGGGATACCTTCTTTTTTCAACAGTTTGATAGCGGCAAGGCCTTCGGCGGTGACCGGGATTTTTACCACGATACCGGGGACGGCGTTACTCAGGCGTTTGGCTTCTTCCACCATGCCCTGCGCGTCGCGGCTCATGGTCTGGGCGAACAGAATACCTTCCGGACCGACGGCTTTTTGCAGGCGCGGAAGAACATCCCAAACCGGCGTTTTACCGGCTGCGATAATGCTCGGGTTGGTGGTCACGCCGGCCAGCGGGTAGATGCGCGCCAGGCGTTCAACTTCTGCTACGTTTGCGGTGTCCAGATAGAGTTCCATGATGCTTTCCTCAATGCTTAATTCGGTAGTGTCGTTGAGGAAAGAATACGGCTTTCACGCGGAGGGTCGCCAGATGACAAATTTGCCAAAAACTGGATAAATGTACGCATTGCGGTTAATGATGATTTAGATCACATTTATCCCGCCACCCGGATTAAAATGGGAAAATAAGAGCGCACAAAAGTCAGGTTTAACACACAAAAATCTAGTTTTTTAGCGAAGCCGTTTTTTCCGTCAGCTGGCTGTGATACTGACGGCGATACTCCGACGGCGAGCGCTCGGTGTTTTTGCGAAACAGGCGGCAGAAGTAGTTGCTGTCGGCGAAACCACAGGCGTGGGCGATATCTTTCACTTTCATATCGTGGCCTTTTAGCAGCATTCTGGCCTGCTCCAGACGGATGTGATTCAGGTATTCGTTAAAGCCCATTGGCCCGCATTTCTGGAACAGATGGGAAAGATAGTTTGGTGAGAGATAAAACGCCTGCGCCACCGACTCGCGGGTTAACGGGTCGGCAAAATGGGCATCAATATGTTTACGAATCGCTTCAAAAAGCGCCTGGCTGCGCGATGACGTTTGTACCTGGCTGCCCAGCAGATCGGCACAGTGGCTGAGCAGGCTGGTGACAATACA
Organism: Klebsiella sp. CB_Kp196; assembly: GCF_040061575.1. Taxonomy (NCBI): domain Bacteria; kingdom Pseudomonadati; phylum Pseudomonadota; class Gammaproteobacteria; order Enterobacterales; family Enterobacteriaceae; genus Klebsiella; species Klebsiella sp. CB_Kp196. Next base: position 17,052 of record NZ_JBEAFH010000056.1, on the reverse strand, counting down.
GCGGGCCGTATGCTGTTCCTGCGGCTGCATCTGCATTTCATTCAGCGCCTGCAGCAGAAACGATCCAACCCGGGGGCCGCGGCGAGGAACCTGCTGTTTATCCAGCACGTTAAGCGCGCTGCCGTCCCAGTGGCGTAGAACGAATTCCAGCTGCTGCTTACCAAATAAGACAGTTAACAGCGTGGAGGGCATCAGCCACTGCGGGTCATTCCATCCGCCTGCGGGGACGTACAGCACATCGTGCGGCGTCAGCTGCGCCTGGTCGGCCTTAATCGCCGGATCGCGAAGCTGCCCCGCAAGCATGATTTCGAGGCGCGGAAAATCGACGCTTAGCGCTTTCTCAGAAGCCGGTCTGGATTCTGTGGAAAAGTGGACTTTGCCGATTACCGCCGGGCCTTTAATAAAAGAATCAATGGCCTGATTAATGTCGCTATCCATTCTCTCTCCGCGTCGCGCGATCCCGTTTCATCATACCTAACAAACTGGCAGAGGGAAAAGCCGCGCGATTTTTCTGCGAAGAGAGTTGTAAGATTTGATTGATATGTTATATCGTAACATATTATTGCAAACCTAAACTCAGGAGAGAGTGATGACCCGAAAGATTTACGCGCTTATGCTTGGTGTAAGCCTGGTCCTGGCGAGCAGTCAGGCGGTCGCCCACGGCCACCATAGCCATGGCCCGGCGCTGACCGAAGCGGAGCAGAAGGCGAGTGAAGGCATTTTTGCCGACCAGGACGTAAAGGACAGGGCGCTGAGCGACTGGGAGGGTATCTGGCAGTCGGTTAATCCCTATCTGCTGAACGGCGATTTAGATCCGGTACTGGAGCAGAAGGCCAAAAAAGCCGGTAAAAGCGTGGCGGAATATCGGGAGTATTATAAGAAGGGCTACGCTACCGATGTGGACCAGATTGGTATCGAAGATAACGTCATGGAGTTTCACGTCGGGAAAACCGTCAACGCCTGCCGGTACGCCTATTCCGGCTACAAAATTCTGACCTACGTATCCGGTAAAAAAGGCGTGCGCTACCTGTTCGAATGCCAGCAGGCGGATTCAAAAGCGCCGAAGTTTGTTCAGTTTAGCGATCACACCATCGCGCCGCGCAAGTCCCAACATTTCCATATCTTTATGGGCAATGAGTCCCAGGAAGCGCTGCTGAAAGAGATGGATAACTGGCCAACCTACTATCCTTATGCCCTGCATAAAGAGCAGATTGTCGACGAAATGCTGCACCACTAAAAAAAGCTCCGGTAAACGCGATGCTTACCGGAGCTATGGTTTTTAACCCGGCTCGCGCTACGCTTAGCCGGGCTACAGGTTTCTCAGGGCGAACTAGCCGGTGTTACGCATGCCTGCCGCAACGCCTGCGATGGTGACCATCAGCGCTTGTTCAACGCGCGGGTCCGGTTTTTCACCTTTCTCTTCCGCCAGACGTGAACGATGGAGCAGCTCGGCCTGGAGCACGTTCAGCGGGTCGGTATAGATATTACGTAGCTGGATGGACTCCGCGATCCACGGCAGGTCGGCCATCAGGTGGGAGTCGTTGGCGATTGCCAGTACCACGTTGATATCGGCGGACAGCAGTTCACGCAGCTCTTCGCCCAGCTTCCACAGTTCCGGTTTCACCAGACGCTGATCGTAATATTCCGCCAGCCACAGGTCGGCTTTTGAGTAGACCATCTCCAGCATGCCGAGGCGGGTAGAGAAGAACGGCCAGTCGCGGCACATGCTTTCCAGCTCGCTCTGCTTGCCGCCTTCAACGACTTTTTGCAGCGCGGCGCCGGCGCCCAGCCAGGCTGGCAGCATCAGGCGGTTTTGCGTCCACGCGAAGATCCACGGAATAGCGCGCAGCGACTCGACGCCGCCGGTCGGGCGACGTTTTGCCGGACGCGAGCCCAGCGGCAGTTTGCCCAGCTCCTGCTCCGGCGTCGCGGAACGGAAGTAAGGAACAAAATCTTTATTTTCACGCACGTAGCCGCGATACATCTCGCAGGAGACGTCGGACAGCTCGGCCATGATGTCGCGCCATTGCGCTTTTGGCTCCGGCGGCGGCAGCAGGTTGGCTTCCAGAATCGCGCTGGTGTAGAGCGACAGGCTGCTGATGGTGACTTCCGGCAGGCCGTATTTAAAGCGGATCATCTCGCCCTGTTCGGTAACGCGCAGACCGCCTTTCAGGCTTCCCGGAGGCTGAGAGAGCAGGGCCGCGTGCGCCGGCGCGCCGCCGCGGCCGATAGAACCGCCGCGACCGTGGAACAGCGTCAGTTCAATGCCGGCTTTTTCACAGGTCTTAATTAACGCGTCCTGCGCCTGATACTGCGCCCAGGAGGCGGCCATCACGCCCGCATCTTTCGCCGAGTCGGAATAGCCGATCATGACCATCTGCTTGCCCTGGATAAAGCCGCGATACCAGTCGATATTCAGCAGCTGGGTCATAACGTCGTCGGCGTTATTCAGGTCGTCCAGCGTTTCGAACAGCGGGGCGACCGGCAGCGCGAAGCCGATGCCGGCCTCTTTCAACAGCAGATGCACGGCCAGGACGTCTGACGGCGTTTTGGCCATCGAAATCACGTAGGCCGCAATAGAGCCGCGCGGCGCTTCGGAGATGACTTTGCACGTCTCGAGCACTTCGCGCGTCTCTTCGCTTGGCTCCCACTGGCGCGGCAGCAGAGGACGCTTGGAGTTCAGTTCGCGGATCAGGAAGGCCTGTTTATCGGCTTCTGACCAGCTTTCATAGTCGCCGATGCCGAGATAGCGGGTCATTTCGCCCAGCGCTTCGGTGTGGCGGGTGCTTTCCTGACGGATATCGATACGCACCAGCGGTACGCCAAAGGCTTTTACGCGGCGCAGGGTATCGAGCAGCTCGCCGTTGGCGATAATGCCCATACCGCAGGCTTGTAGCGACTGGTAACAGGCGTAAAGCGGTTCCCACAGCTGCTCGTTTTGCGTGATAAGACCCGCCGGTTTCGGCAGTTTCTGTCCTTTCAGGCGCGCTTCCAGCCAGGCCTGGGTCTCCATCAGCTGCGTGCGCAGTTTTTTCATCAGGTAACGATAGGGTTCCTGAGCGCCTTCCGCGCCTGCCAGCTCACGCAGCTCGTCGGTGCACTCAACCATCGACAGCTCGGAAATCAGCAGCTGGACATCTTTCAGGAACAGATCGGTTGCCTTCCAGCGGCTGAGCAGCAGGACGTGGCGGGTAATGTCGGCGGTCACGTTCGGGTTGCCGTCGCGGTCGCCGCCCATCCAGGACGTAAAGCGAACCGGAACAAAATCGACCGGCAGCCGATAGTTCAGGTTATCTTCCAGCTGTTCATTCAGCTCGCGCAGGTAGTTCGGTACGCCTTCCCACAGGCTATTTTCGACAACCGCGAAGCCCCATTTGGCTTCATCCACCGGGGTAGGGCGATGCTTGCGGATTTCATCGGTGTGCCACGACTGGGCAATCAGCTGGCGCAGACGGCGCATGACCTGATGACGTTCATAGTCCGCAATGTCGTTGTTATCGAGCTGCTTCAGGCAGCTGTTGATCTCGCCCATCTTGTGGATCAGCGTACGACGCGTGATTTCGGTCGGGTGCGCGGTCAGCACCAGCTCCAGCGACAGGGATTCAACGGCTTGTTTAATAATCGTTTCGTTGAGATTGGGTTGCTCTTTGAGCTTTCTCAGGGTGCGGGCAATCACTTCCGGATTACTGGCCGCTTCGCCTTTTGGCGAAATGCTGTGGTATTGCTCAGCGGTATTCGCCAGGTTCAGAAACTGGCTAAAGGCGCGCGCCACCGGCAGCAGCTCGTCGTTGGACAAGTTTTGCAGCGTGGTGAGCAGCTCCTGGCGGTTGGCTTCATTGCCAGCGCGAGAAGATTTGGACAACTTACGGATAGTTTCGACACGATCAAGAATGTTTTCTCCCAGCGCATCCTTGATGGTGTCGCCCAGCACCTTACCGAGCATACTGACATTACTACGCAAAGCGGAATATTGTTCGTTCATGTTACCCCAGACACCCCATCTCATTTTATTTTGTTATATCCGGCGCTCGATAATTTGAGCAGTGGATAAGCAACCGTCTTTTATAAAGCCACGTAAAAACCCCCACGTCAATTGTTGCGAAATCGCTTCAGCAAACGAATAAATGGCGGCAATTTGCGAAATTTAACTCGGAGGTCGCTTGATAAGCGTTGCTTATGAAAATGTGATAATTGTCACCCTCTCGCGCCGATGAAATCGCACGAGAGAATGGGTATTTAATGCCAGCAAAAATGGTGAACCACCTGAGTGATGAGCTCGCGGGTCGGCTTAATAAAGCGCGTTTCCAGGTACTCATCCGGCTGGTGGGCCTGGTTGATAGAGCCCGGGCCTAACACCAGCGTTGGGCAGAGGGTCTGAATAAACGGCGCTTCGGTACAGTAGTTGACCACGTCGGTTTGCGCGCCGAGGAGTTTTTCGACGACCTCAACCAGCTTATGGTCCGGCGGGCATTCGTAACCGGGGATCGGCGGATGCAGTTCAGAAACGGTCAGGCGACCAGGCCAACGCTCGCTCACCGGCGCCAGCGCTTCGTTAAGGAGCCCGTTGAGATCGTTGAGCGTCATTCCGGGCAGCGGACGAATATCCATATGCAGTTCGCAGCAGGCGCAAATGCGGTTGGAGGCATCGCCGCCGTGGATGGCGCCGAGATTCAGCGTCGGCCAGGGAACGGTAAAGGCGGCATAGTGATAACGCTCTTTTAAGTCGTCGCGCAGCTGCATGATGCGGCCAATGGCGTCGTGCATCAGTTCAATCGCGTTGACGCCGCGTGCCGGGTCGCTGGAGTGGCCCGACTGCCCCTGAATGCGAACCGCGTTGGACATGTGGCCTTTGTGCGCGCGTATCGGCTGCAGCGACGTGGGCTCGCCAATAATGGCGCAGTCCGGTCGCAGCTGGGTCGTCTCGGCGAAGTAGCGGGCACCGGCCATGCTGGTCTCTTCATCGGCCGTCGCCAGAATATAGAGCGGCTTTTTCAGCTGAGTGACGTCAACGTCGCGCAGGGCGTCGAGAATAAAAGCGAAGAAGCCTTTCATATCCGCGGTGCCGAGACCGTACAGCTTATTGTCGTGCTCGGTCAGGGTAAAAGGGTCGCGGGTCCAGCGGCCATCATCAAACGGGACGGTATCGGTGTGCCCGGCAAGCAGCAGGCCGCCAGCGCCGTGGCCGCTGCTGGCCAGCAGGTTGAATTTATTACGCGTATCCGGGACTGGCTGAACTTCAACATTAAAGCCGATATCGCGGAACCAGCCTGCCAGTAAATTGATTAAAGACTCATTGCTTTGATCCAGCGCCTCTTCGGTTGCGCTGATGGAAGGTGTGGCGATCAGCGCGCGGTAAATCTCGATAAAGGGCGGTAATTTGTTTTTCATTGTTGACACACCTCGGGTCGTGATAGTATCAATATTCATGCATTATTTGTGAATAAAAATACATTATCGTTGAGCGTAAGAAAACCCATCGAATGTAAGGATGATGCTCTTACGGCTCAACAGGGTGGGGAAGGCAACGGTCTTCCAGGGCAAATATACGTAAGCAAGAAGGTGAAGAGCCCCAATGTTGAACACGCTGATTGTGGGCGCCAGCGGTTATGCCGGCGCAGAGCTAGTGGCCTATGTAAATCGCCATCCTCATATGACCATAACCGCATTGACGGTCTCCGCGCAAAGCAATGATGCGGGAAAATTAGTTTCCGATTTGCATCCGCAGCTGAAAGGCATTGTCGATCTGCCGCTGCAGCCGATGTCCGATATCAGCGAGTTTAGCGCCGGAGTCGATGTCGTTTTTCTGGCTACCGCGCACGAGGTAAGCCATGACCTGGCGCCGCAGTTTCTCGCCGCTGGCTGCGTCGTGTTCGATCTTTCCGGGGCGTTCCGCGTTAATGACGGCGCCTTCTATGAAAAATATTACGGTTTCACTCATCAGCACCCTGAACTGCTGGAGCAGGCGGTTTACGGCCTGGCCGAGTGGAGCGTCGAAAAGCTAAAAGAAGCCAATCTGATCGCCGTACCGGGCTGCTACCCGACGGCGGCTCAGCTATCGTTAAAACCGCTGATCGACGCGGGGCTGCTGGATCTTAACCAGTGGCCGGTGATCAACGCGACCAGCGGAGTCAGCGGCGCCGGGCGTAAAGCCTCTATTGGCAATAGCTTCTGCGAAGTCAGCCTGCAACCCTACGGCGTTTTCAACCACCGTCATCACCCGGAAATTTCAACCCACCTGGGCGCGGACGTTATTTTTACTCCGCATCTGGGCAATTTTAAGCGTGGGATTCTGGAAACCATTACCTGCCGTCTGAAGCCTGGCGTGAGCAAAGAGCAGGTGGCGGAGGTATTCCAGCAGGCCTATGCGGATAAGCCGCTGGTACGTTTATACGATAAAGGTGTCCCTGCATTGAAAAATGTCGTGGGTCTGCCATTCTGTGATATCGGTTTTGCGGTCCAGGATGAACATATCATCGTGGTGGCGGCGGAAGATAACCTGCTGAAAGGCGCGGCCGCGCAGGCCGTGCAGTGCGCAAATATTTGTTTCGGCTTTGCTGAGACGCAGTCTCTTATTTAAGGTGTGATGATGAATCCTTTAATTATCAAACTTGGCGGCGTCCTGCTGGACAGCGAAGAAGCGCTTGAGCGCCTGTTTACGGCACTGGTGAACTACCGCGAATCCCATCAGCGCCCGCTGATTATTGTGCACGGCGGCGGCTGCGTGGTGGATGAACTTATGAAGCAGCTCAACCTGCCGGTGAAAAAGAAAAACGGTCTGCGGGTCACGCCCGCGGATCAGATCGACATTATTACCGGCGCGCTGGCGGGAACCGCCAACAAAACGCTGCTGGCGTGGGCGAAGAAGCACGGCCTGGCTGCCGTTGGGTTATTCCTTGGCGATGGCGATAGCGTCAAAGTGACGCAGCTTGATGAAGAGCTGGGTCATGTCGGATTCGCTCAGCCGGGTTCTCCGGCGCTGATTAACACGCTGCTGGCGGGCGGTTATATGCCGGTCGTTAGCTCCATCGGCGTCACCGATGAAGGCGAGTTGATGAACGTCAACGCCGACCAGGCGGCGACCGCGCTGGCGGCAACGCTCGGCGCAGACCTGATTCTGCTGTCTGACGTAAGCGGCATTCTTGATGGCAAAGGGCAGCGCATCGCGGAAATGACCGCCGAGAAGGCTGAACAGCTGATCGAGCAGGGCATTATCACCGACGGCATGATCGTCAAAGTGAATGCGGCCCTGGACGCGGCGCGGACATTAGGCCGCCCGGTCGATATCGCCTCCTGGCGCCACGCGGAGCAGCTCCCTGCACTGTTTAACGGCACGCCGATCGGCACGCGTATTCTGGCATAATCAATTTATCATTTTGTCGGCCCGGTAAGCGTAGCGCCGCCGGGTAATAAAATTCAAAGATATTAAGGAAGCATGTTATGGCACTTTGGGGTGGGCGTTTTACTCAGGCAGCGGATCAGCGGTTCAAACAGTTCAACGACTCTTTGCGCTTTGACTATCGCCTGGCGGAGCAGGATATCGTTGGCTCTGTTGCCTGGTCCAAAGCGCTGGTAACGGTGGGCGTACTGTCCGCCGATGAGCAGCTACAGCTGGAAGAGGCGCTGAACGTTCTGCTGGAAGACGTGCGGGCTAACCCGCAGCAGATCCTTGAAAGCGATGCGGAAGATATTCATAGCTGGGTGGAAGGTAAGCTGATCGACAAGGTCGGCCAGCTGGGCAAAAAGCTGCACACCGGGCGTAGCCGTAATGACCAGGTGGCGACCGACCTGAAGCTGTGGTGCAAAGATACCGTGGTGGAACTGTTGTCGGCGAATCGTCAGCTACAAAGCGCGCTGGTTGAGACGGCGGAGAATAATCAGGACGCCGTTATGCCGGGCTATACCCACCTGCAGCGCGCACAGCCGGTGACGTTTGCCCACTGGTGTCTGGCCTATGTCGAAATGCTGGCGCGTGATGAAAGCCGCCTGCAGGATGCGCTTAAACGTCTGGACGTCAGCCCGCTGGGCTGCGGAGCGCTAGCGGGTACCGCCTATGAAATCGATCGTGAACAGCTTGCCGGCTGGCTGGGCTTCGCATCGGCGACCCGCAATAGTCTGGACAGCGTGTCCGATCGCGATCACGTACTGGAACTGCTGTCCGATGCCTCAATCGGTATGGTCCACCTGTCGCGTTTTGCTGAAGATCTGATCTTCTTCAATACCGGCGAAGCGGGCTTTGTTGAGCTTTCTGACCGCGTGACTTCTGGCTCATCCCTGATGCCGCAGAAGAAAAACCCGGATGCGCTGGAGCTGATCCGCGGTAAATGCGGCCGCGTGCAGGGTGCGCTGACCGGCATGATGATGACCCTCAAAGGGCTACCGCTGGCCTACAACAAAGATATGCAGGAAGATAAAGAAGGCCTGTTTGACGCGCTTGATACCTGGCTCGACTGCCTGCATATGGCGGCACTGGTGCTCGACGGTATTCAGGTAAAACGCCCGCGTTGTGAAGAAGCCGCGCAGCAGGGTTACGCCAACGCCACCGAACTGGCGGATTACCTGGTTGCCAAAGGCGTACCGTTCCGTGAAGCGCACCATATTGTCGGTGAAGCGGTAGTGGAAGCCATTGCCCAGGGCAAGCCGCTGGAGGATCTGCCTCTGGCCGATTTGCAGAAATTTAGCCCCGTGATTGCGGATGACGTCTATCCGATTCTGGCGCTGCAGTCGTGTCTGGATAAGCGTGCGGCTAAAGGTGGCGTTTCTCCTCAGCAGGTGGCTCAGGCGATTGCCGACGCTAAACAGCGTCTGGTGTGATCCGCCTGCGGGGCTGCTTTTAAGGCGGTAAATATACGAAGCTCGGGTAACTCCGGGCTTTTTTATGCAAAAAAAGCGGACACAAGGTCCGCAAAAGTTCACGTTGGCTTTAGTTATCCGGGTAGAGAGGTGATGAGGAAGCTCAATGATTTTCTGAACTTTTCCTCATTTATGGGTTTATTATTGAACAGAAACCTTGATAGGGATAATCGTTCGTTGCTATTCTATCTATCGCCATGGACTATCGTGGCGATGGAGGATGAATAATGAATATTCGCGATCTTGAATATCTGGTAGCGCTAGCCGAACACCGCCACTTCCGCCGTGCGGCGGATTCTTGCCACGTCAGCCAACCGACGCTCAGCGGGCAAATCCGTAAGCTGGAGGATGAACTCGGCGTGATGTTGCTGGAGCGCACCAGCCGTAAGGTTCTGTTCACCCAGGCAGGGCTGCTGCTGGTGGATCAGGCGCGTACCGTGCTACGAGAAGTCAAAGTGCTTAAGGAAATGGCGAGCCAGCAGGGAGAGACCATGTCCGGGCCGCTGCATATTGGACTGATCCCGACGATTGGCCCTTATCTGTTGCCGTTGATTATCCCGATGTTGCACCAGACCTTTCCCAAGCTGGAAATGTATCTGCATGAAGCACAAACCCATCAGCTTTTAGCGCAGCTTGATAGCGGTAAGCTCGACTGCGCGATTCTGGCGCTGGTCAAAGAGAGCGAAGCGTTTATTGAGGTGCCGCTGTTTGATGAGCCCATGATGCTGGCTATCTACGAAGATCACCCGTGGGCGAACCGCGAGTGCGTGCCGATGTCGGACCTGGCCGGTGAAAAGCTGCTGATGCTGGAAGATGGGCACTGCCTGCGCGATCAGGCGATGGGCTTTTGTTTTGAAGCGGGCGCCGATGAAGATACCCATTTCCGGGCGACGAGCCTCGAAACGCTGCGTAACATGGTGGCTGCCGGTAGCGGCATCACGCTGTTGCCAGCCCTGGCCGTGCCGCAGGAGAGAAAGCGCGATGGCGTGGTCTATGTGCCCTGCATCAAGCCGGAGCCGAGACGTACCGTGGGGCTGGTTTATCGCCCGGGTTCGCCGCTGCGTAGCCGCTATGAACATCTGGCGGAGGCCATCCGCGGTAAGATGGATGGCCATTTCGACGCCGCGTTAAAACAGGCGGTTTAAGCCATTTAACGCCGCTACCCGATAGGCTTCCGCCATCGTCGGATAGTTAAAGGTGGTGTTAACGAAGTACTCAATGGTGTTACCACCGCCTTTCTGCTCCATTATCGCCTGGCCGATGTGAATAATTTCGGCCGCGCGCTCGCCAAAGCAGTGAATCCCGAGGATCTCTTTCGTTTCGCGATGAAAGAGGATCTTCAGCGTACCGACGCTCATGCCGACGATCTGCGCCCGGGCCAGATGTTTGAACTGTGCGCGACCCACCTCGTAAGGCACCTTCATTGCCGTCAGCTGCTGCTCGGTTTTACCGACGGAGCTGATTTCCGGAATAGTGTAAATCCCGGTAGGGATATCCTCAATCAGGTGCGCCGATGCCTCGCCTTTTACCAGCGCCTGGGCAGCGATGCGGCCCTGGTCGTAGGCGGCGGAGGCCAGGCTTGGATAGCCAATCACATCGCCGACGGCATAAATATGCGGCAGGGCGGTTTGATACATGCTGTTGACCTTCAGCTGGCCGCGGCTGTCGGTTTGCAGACCGATATTTTCCAGCGCCAGTGAGTCGGTGTTCCCGGTGCGGCCGTTAGCGTACAGCAGGCAGTCCGCTTTGAGCTTTTTGCCGGATTTCAGATGCATGATGACGCCGTCATCAACGCCCTCAATCTTTTCGTACTCTTCATTGTGGCGAATGACCACGCCGCTGTTCCAGAAGTGATAGGAGAGCGAGTCAGACATCTCCTGATCGAGGAACGCCAGCAGACGATCGCGGGTGTTGATCAGATCCACTTTGACTTCCATTCCCCGGAAGATCGACGCATATTCGCAGCCGATCACCCCGGCACCGTAGATGATCACATGGCGCGGTTCGTGATGCAGGCTGAGAATTGAGTCGCTGTCATAAATGCGCGGATGATGGAAGTCGACGTCTGCCGGATGGTACGGGCGTGAACCACAGGCAATCACGAACTTTTCCGCCGTCACCGTTTCCACGGTACCGTCGTGGCACTCCAGCGCGATAGTGTGTTCATCAACAAAATGGGCATTGCCCTGCAGGATTTCGCAGTGGTTACGCTCATAGAAACCCTGACGCATATGGGTTTGCTGGTTAATGACGCTGTCGGCATGATTCAGGATGTCGGCGAAGGAAGAACGAAGAAGACGGGAATGGTCGCTGTAGAGGGGATTTTGGTTAAACTCGATAATACGGCTGACGGCATGGCGGAGGGCTTTTGACGGGATGGTACCCCAGTGGGTACAACCGCCGCCGACGTTATGGTAGCGCTCAATGACGGCAACGCGTGCTCCCTGTTTCACCAGCCCCATGGCGGCACCTTCTCCGCCAGGACCGGAACCAATCACAATTGCATCATAATCCCAAGAGTGTGACATGGCATTACTCACCTGTTTTATACATAAAATAAACACGATGATAACATTCGCCGCGCTTTAACCCAATTATCGTTGTGCTTTTTTGCGGCATAAAAGCAGAAACAGCTCGTAAACAATCATTCACAATCCAGTGTAAACCGATTAGTTCTAATCTCTGGTATAGTGCCGGAAGGGCTTATGGAAGGATTCAGACAACGTGATGGGCGTAAGAGCGCAACAAAAAGAAAAAACCCGGCGTTCGCTGGTGGAAGCGGCATTCAGTCAGCTGAGTGCTGAGCGCAGTTTTGCCAGCTTGAGCCTGCGCGAAGTGGCGCGGGAAGCGGGGATCGCCCCGACGTCCTTCTATCGTCATTTTCGCGACGTCGATGAGCTGGGTCTGACCATGGTGGATGAAAGCGGGCTCATGCTGCGCCAGCTGATGCGCCAGGCGCGCCAGCGTATCGCTAAAGGCGGCAGCGTCATTCGCACCTCTGTTTCCACCTTTATGGAATTCATTGGCAACAACCCGAACGCCTTCCGCCTGCTGCTGCGGGAACGCTCCGGTACCTCCGCGGCGTTTCGTGCCGCCGTGGCGCGTGAAATTCAGCATTTTATCGCGGAACTTGCCGACTATTTAGAAATCGAAAACCATATGCCGCGCGCCTTTACCGAAGCGCAGGCTGAAGCTATGGTCACCATCGTATTTAGCGCTGGCGCCGAGGCTCTCGATGTGGGCCCGGAGCAGCGTCGACAGCTGGAAGAACGCCTGGTGCTGCAGCTCAGAATGATCTCGAAAGGCGCGTATTACTGGTATCGCCGTGAACAAGAAAAAATATCAAATCATTCCGAATAACGTGAAGGACGAGCAATGAAACACTCAGTACAAGATAGAGGTACGCTGCTGCTGGCGCTGATCGCAGGTTTATCCATTAATGGTACCTTCGCCGCGCTGTTCAGCTCCATTGTCCCTTTTTCCATCTTCCCCATTTTGTCGTTGGTGCTGACGGTTTACTGCCTGCATCAGCGCTATCAGAATCGTAGTATGCCCGTGGGTTTGCCGGGGCTCGCCGCTGCCTGTTTTATTCTCGGGGTGCTGGTTTACAGTACCGTCGTGCGCGCGGAATATCCGGACATCGGATCTAACTTCTTCCCGGCGGTTCTGTCGGTGATTATGGTGTTCTGGATTGGCTACAGGTTACGCAACCGCAAGAACGCGGTCGCTGAATAATCTCTCACCCGGCAGCAGCGCTGTTGCCGGGTTTTCTCGCGCAGCTTTACTTCTTCGTTAGCAGCACGCCGCATTCCATATGATGGGTATAGGGGAACTGGTCGAATAGCGCCAGGCGCGCGATCTCGTGGGTCTCACTGAGCGTTTCCAGGTTCTGGCATAGGGTCTCCGGATTGCAGGAGATATAGAGAATTCGCGGATACGCCTGCACCATTTTCTCCGTTTCGCTATCCAGCCCGCTGCGCGGCGGATCGACGAAAATCGTCTCGCACTGATAGCTCTTCAGATCGATTCCCTGCAGGCGGTTAAACTCCCGCACGCCGTTCATCGCCTGGGTAAACTCTTCCGCCGACATGCGGATAATCTGCACGTTATCAATGTGGTTCGCTGCAATATTGTATTGCGCCGCCGCGACGGACGGTTTGGCGATTTCCGTTGCCAGCACGCGTTCGAAATTACGCGCCAGCGCCAGCGAAAAGTTGCCGTTGCCGCAGTACAGCTCAAGCAGGTCGCCGGTTGCGCCTTTAGTGGCGTCGATAGCCCACTCCAGCATCTGAATGTTCATCGCCGCATTTGGCTGGGTGAAGCTATTCTCAACCTGACGATAGATCATTTCACGCCCGCCAACCGGCAAGCGTTCATCGATATAATCTTGATCCAGCTCGATTTTAGTTTTCGTAGCGCGGCCAATCAGGTGCACATTCAGATTTTGCGCCCGCAGCGCATCGCGCAAGCGCGCCGCCTGCTGACGCCATTCATCGTCGAGCTTTTTATGATACAGCAGCGATATCACGGCCTGGTTGCTCAGGGTGGTGAGATAATCCACCTGAAACAGTTTGTGGCGCAGTACCGGGTTATCGCGTACGCCCTCAATCACCGCGGCCATCAGCTGATTAATCAGCTCGCTGGCGGCCGGGAAAGTCTCGACCCGGATCCGGGATTTGGTCTGCTGGTCGAACATAATGTGGTACAGATCGTCGCCATCGTGCCACAGGCGAAACTCTGCGCGCATGCGGTAGTGGCTGACCGGCGAACGAAACACTTCCGGAACCGGGGCGCTAAAAGGCGCCATCATTTTCTGCAAACGGACGACTTTTTCTGCCAGCTGCGCTTCATATTGTTCGGTAGGAAGGTGTTCGGGGGTCATGATGCATCCTGAATAAAATAAGTACGCGGGGGATTGTAGGGAAAGCGCCGGGGATGTCCAGCCCTGATGATATAAGGAAATATAACGGTAGAAGTCTGGACATCTATATGTTTCTGATTATAGCATCGTGCTACCGGTCCTATGAGTTAATAGGGAATCCAGTGTAAATCTGGAGCTGACGCGCAGCGGTAAGGAAAAGTGGGATGAGCGCATTATGCAGACACTGCGGCTATTTAGCGGGAAGTCCTCGTCCATTAAACACTCCAAGCCCGAAGACCTGCCGGAATACGTCGCATTTGGTTTCTATCATCGCGTGCTACTGATAGAGCCGGCGGCATCCTTTGTTTATTACGGATGCTTTAAAAATGATTAAAAAAGCTTCGCTGATGACGGCGCTCTCCGTCACGGCATTTTCCGGCTGGGCGCAGGACAGCAATTCAGATACGTTAGTGGTCACAGCAAACCGTTTTCAACAGCCGGTCAATACGGTTCTTGCGCCGACCGATGTGGTTACCCGGGAAGATATCGATCGCTGGCAGGCGAAAGATTTAAACGATGTGATGCGCCGATTGCCTGGCGTGGACGTCGCGCAAAATGGTGGCATGGGTCAATCCTCCTCTCTGTTTATCCGTGGTACTGAAGCCAAACAAGTTCTGGTGCTGGTTGACGGCGTTCCCATGGCCCGACCGGGCATTACAAATAACCCCGATCTGAACCAGATCCCTTTGTCGCTGGTGCAGCGCGTCGAATATATCCGCGGCCCGCGTTCAGCGATTTATGGTTCCGGGGCAATGGGCGGCGTGATTAACGTCATTACGCATTCCGATAAAGAACAATCCAAAATTACCGCTGGGGTAGGATCGAAAGGCTACCAACAATATGACGGTACCCTGCGCCATCGCTTTGGCGATACGGTGGCGACGGTTGCGGGTTCTTATGAGGGTAATAAAGGCTTTAACGTTCAGCCCGATTCAACCTGGGATCACGACGGCGATCGCGACGGTTTTCGTAATAAAACGTTTTGGGGCAGCCTCGAGCATAAATTTAACGAGAATGTTGACGGTTTCTTCCGCGGACACAGCTACACCAACAACTCTGATTACGATCTGGGAAGCCCGCCGTATAGCCCGGCCTACAGCGCCGATGAAAGCCAGCTCTATAACCAGAGCTGGGATGCGGGGCTGAACTTTAATTCCGGAATTTATTCCTCCCAGCTCATCGCCAGCTATCAGAAGATAAAGGACTACAACTACAGCAGTATTTATGGCCGTTATAATGATGGGACGACGCTCGACAGGATGACGCAGCGTAACCTGCAGTGGGGCAATAACGTTATTGTCGGTCATGGCTCTGTCAGCGCAGGGGTGGACTGGCAGCAGCAGCGGTTAACTTCATCAGACACGGCGATGTCGGATACCTACAAACGTGACAATACGGGACTGTACCTGACGGGCCAGCAGCAAGTTGGCGACGTGACCCTCGAAGCGTCCGGACGTGAAGACCACGATGAGCAGTTTGGCTGGCACGGTACCTGGCAGACTACCGCAGGCTGGGAGTTTGTCGAAAATTATCGCCTGACTCTCGGCTACGGTACCGGCTTCCTCGCGCCTTCTTTAGGGCAACAGTTTGGCTCCACTCGATTTGGTATCAACGCGAATCCTAATCTGAAACCTGAAGAATCGAAACAGTGGGAAGCTGGGCTGGAAGGGCTCACCGGTCCCGTGGACTGGCGCTTGTCCGCGTACCATTACAAAATTACTAACCTGATTACCTATTATTCCGATCCTGTTACCTATGACGGGGAGTACGACAATATCAATGCCGCGACGATTAAAGGCGTGGAATGGACGGGGAGTATCGATACCGGTATTTTCAGCCATCGCGTAACGTTGCAGTATGTCGATCCGCGTAACGATGATAACGGTGAAGTGCTGGCCCGACGTTCTAAACGACAGGCAAAGTATCAGCTGGACTGGTCCATGTTTGATGTCGATATGGATGTGTCCTGGCAGTATTATGGGAAGCGTTACGATAACAACACCTCCCAGTACAACAATACGCAAAGAATTTTGCCGAGCTACAGCACGGTAGACGTTTCTGCATCGTATCCGATCACCGATCGCCTGACAGTTCGTGGTAAAATAGCTAACCTGTTCGATAAAGATTACGAGACAGCTTATGGCTACCAAACTGCAGGACGAGAATACTACTTGTCTGGCAGCTACACCTTCTGATCCACGTCCCACCGTGCTGGTGTTTGATTCCGGCGTCGGTGGGCTGTCGGTTTACAATGAGATTCGGCAGCTTCTGCCGAATCTGCATTATATCTACGCTTTCGACAACGTTGCTTTCCCCTACGGCGAGAAGAGTGAAGAGTTTATTGTTGAACGCGTCCTGGAGATTGTGACTGCGGTTCAGCAGCGTTACCCTCTGGCGCTGGCCGTTATTGCCTGTAACACCGCAAGTACCGTTTCCCTCCCCGCCTTACGCGATAAATTCGCCTTTCCGGTTGTCGGCGTCGTTCCGGCGATAAAACCGGCGGCCCGCTTAACGGCGAATGGCGTTGTTGGCCTGCTGGCGACGCGCGGAACGGTAAAACGCCCTTATACGCGCGAACTGATCTCCCGTTTTGCGAATGAATGCAAAATCGAAATGCTGGGGTCGGCAGAGCTGGTAGAACTGGCAGAGGCCAAACTGCACGGTGAACCGGTCCCGCTGGATGAACTGCGGCGTATCCTGCGTCCCTGGCTACGAATGCAGGAACCACCTGATACGGTTGTGCTGGGGTGTACGCATTTCCCTCTAATACAAGAAGAGCTGCAGCAGGTTCTGCCGGAAGGGACGAGAATGATCGACTCCGGAGCGGCGATTGCGCGTCGCACCGCCTGGCTATTAGAGCACGAAGCGCCTGACGCAAAATCGAGTGATGCCAATATTGCGTACTGTATGGCGCTGACGCCTGAAACTGAGCAGCTTTTGAGCGTTTTGCGGCGCTATGGCTTCGAGTCGCTGGAAAAACTGGCGCTTTCATAGCGTTTTGCACAAAAAAGAGACGGTTGAAAGATTTTTTGAAAACAGGGCTTGTCAACGTCTCAGAACTCCCTATAATGCGCCTCCACTGACACGGAACAACGGCTTACAGCCCGCCGGGTCAGCGGGATTCAGCGATGAATACCGGCAGAGAAAAGCGAAAATAATCGCTTGACTCTGAATGAGGAAAACGTATTATACGGGACCTCGCGACAGAGCGCTGAAGCGCGTCGCAACTGCTCTTTAACAATTTATCAGACAATCTGTGTGGGCACTCAAAGTGACATGGA
>NZ_JBEAFH010000055.1:0-127545 GCF_040061575.1 Klebsiella sp. CB_Kp196 | reverse complement strand
CGGATTCTTACACAGCCACTGGATCGATCAACCGATCCTTAACTGATCGGCATTAGAGCCGATGGGTTCCCGTTTTTTTATTCTCCGGGGTGAATCGCGTCCGTTACGCGGGTCTAAAAGGAGGGGTATAGCGGTCTCTCGTCCAGTTTTATGCAGTGGTGAAGCGTCTCCTCGCCGCTGTAGAGATAGCTGAAAGCATCTTTTGAAGCGGAGTGGAAGAGAATGTCTCCGTTGGCAAAGGGGATCAGTTCCGTATCGCCAGAACGCTTGTGCCCCGCGCCGGTCTCAAAATTATTCTGCCATTTTTCCTGGGTATGATCGTAAACATGCAAAATGACTTCCACGAGGCCTCTCTGCGGGCAATTGAGTCTTAAAAAAGTTGAAGAGTAATTAAGCGCGAAAGTCTGCAAGGGGATAATAAGTAGGTAGAACAGCGTAAATCTTAAAAACATGAAAACGACATAGTCTTGTTCAAATCAGGCGATGAATTTTACTGAATTGCGGCATTTCGACTTTGCCCTGGATCAAGAGGCTTGATTTTCAATAGGATAGAAAAAGGATTGCGCTTAACGGTTGCCATTCTGTCCTGCTCACACCACCGCGTAAAAGGAGTGCAGCGCTCCTTTTACGCGGTGGTGTGACTGTCGACTCAATCCGCCTTCAACATCCCAAAGCTCACAATTCTCGACCGCCCCAGCTCTTTTGCCCGGTAGAGCGCTGCGTCAGCCGCGCGCAGCAGGCTATCGCTTTGCGTATGCTGCGGGTAGCTGGCGATGCCGATGGACACATCGACCTGACCAATTTCAGCCAGGCCATAGCGTAGCGTCAGCAGTTGAACGCTGTGATAGATGTCGGTCGCGCAGGCCATCGCGGCCTCTTCATCGGTTCCGCCCAGCAATACCAGGAACTCTTCGCCGCCATAGCGGAAGGCCATCCCAATATCGCGCACCGCACGTTGAATAATCGCCGCGACGTTTTTAATGACCAGATCGCCCGCTTCGTGACCATAACTATCATTAATCGCCTTAAAGTGATCGATATCGATCATCAGGCAGCTCAGCGGCGTACCGTTGCGTACCGCCAGATTCATTTGAGTATGCAGAGCGTCATCCAGGTGGTGGCGGTTGCGCAGGCCGGTTAATGAATCAAACAGCGCCTTTTCCAGCAGCGCGTTGCGTAAACGCTGGTTCGCCAGCGCCAGACCCAGGGCTTCGGCCATCAGTTCAAGATAGGCGCGGGACGGGGCGGTCGCGGAGGTGACGTTGCTGAAGGAGAGCAGACCAATCGCTTCTCCTTGCGCAATCAGCGGCACGCATAGCGACCGTTGAGCCTGCGATTCCGACAGGTGATAACAGGCGATATCCGGCTCACCGTTGACCGGCGGATGGCTCAGCCCGCGCCGCACGGCCCAGCAGTTATCCGGATGGAAGACGTCGGCTTCAAGCGGCGGAGAAAGCCACTGCGCCACGCAGCGCATCTGCCAGGGATCGGTATCGAGAATATACAGCCGGCCCGGGATCTCCGGGGCGATATTTGGCGCGAACAGTTCGGCAACCTTGATCACATCCTCGAACGATTCGCAGCCCTGCAAGCGCTGGGTCATCCTCGCCAGCAGCTCGCGGACCGCCCAGTCCGCATCGCGCTCTTGTTCCAGCCGCTGCCGCGCCAGCCCGTTCTCGCGAAAGATACGAATGGCCTGGGCCATATCGCCAATTTCATCAATCTGGGTAAACTGCGGCGTCTCAACCGCATAATCCTGCGATGCCAGCCGCTGCACCACGTCGCTCAGGCGAACGACGGGATAGAGCACCCGCCGCTTAAGAATAAACCCCAGCACAAACAGGAACATCAGCGCGGTGAGCCCAACCATGATCTCAGAAAGCGTACGCCAGATCCGTGATTTCTCCGTAGCCTCGGCAATGGTTTTATTCACCCGGCCTTCGAGCATCAGGCGAAAGTGATCGAGCTGCGTCTGGACCCGCTCAAGCTCCTGCTCATAGGCAGCGCCGTAAAGCAGGCTGACCGCCGCTTTTTCTTCTCCCCTGGCAACCTGCGCCAGCGCCGTTTGCTGCTCATCCTGAAGTTCATCGGCTATCTGTAAACCCTCGCGCAGCAGCGCCAGCTCTTCAGCGGTTGCGCCATTGTCTTTCAGCTTTTCCAGACGATGTTCAATGGCGGCGGTGGCCTGGGCTTGCTGCCGGTACTCCTGCAGCACATCCTGATTTTTTTGAATGATGTAAAGTCGCGCGAGATCGGAAAGCTCCCAGGCGCCGCTTTCTACTTCTTCGCTTAGCTGGTCAAACGCCTGGCGTTGTTCGACGGCGCGGCGTTCGGCATTATCCGCACTTGAGGCCATCAGCATGGCGATGCCTGAGGCGAGGGTCAGGGCGACGGTGATCCCGTAGGCCCAGTTAGTCATGGTGGCGATTCTCACCGGATATTCCTTGCGTGCAGATGAATTAATTATTTTTTTATCGTCACACTCCGGCTTCACCGGAAAAAAAACGGTGATTACGGGTGTAGCGTGTGAGTAATAATAGCGTGCAGCGCTTCGGCATGGTGATGCAAAATGCGGTACACGTCTTTATCCAGCGCGCCATTTATAACATCACTCTCTATCAGCTGTAACGCTTGCTGACGGCTCATTCCGGGGCGATAGGGGCGGTCTTCGGTAAGCGCGGTGAAAATATCCGCGATGGCGATAATCCGATCCGGAAGCTGCAGGTAATGCTCATTGAGATGAAGCGGATAGCCGCTGCCATCCAGCTTTTCATGATGATTCGCGGCCCAGTTAATTATTTCGCCGAGTTCGCTGAAGGTGCTAAGAATTTCGCCGGTCATATAGCTATGTTCCCGAACCTGAAGCAGCTCTTCGTCATTCAGTTCGCCCTGTTTCTCCAGGATTTTCAGCGGAATGTGTACTTTGCCAATATCGTGTAAATAGCCGGCAATCTCAATTTTCTTACACTCCATCTCCGGCAGATTCATATAAGCGGCAAGGGTGCGCGAAATTCGCCCGACCTTCAGACTATGGCTGGCGGTGAAGCTGCTGTAGGTATCGACAATTTTGGCAATTAACAGGCAGATATCTTTCAGACCGTCGATATCGATATAAACATGGTTGATAGGGCCGATGATCTCCAGCATTCGCTGAATATGTCCGGGATTGAGGTGCAGCCAAAAATGCTCTTTTTGTGCGAGCTGGCACAAAGTCTGGCATAGCGGCGGATCTATCGCCTGGTAAAGCGCGCGAAATTTACCAATAATCATATCGGTTTGAAAGGTTGTCGCGTGCTTATCGCCAGCAAGCAGGCGTTCAAACACGTCGGCGAAATAGACGATATGCTGTTCGAGGCTGCCTTTGTGGTGTGGGCTAAAATGGTGATCGCGGATAATCGGCAGGATGGGGGCCAGGGTCGCTAACCCGGCCAGCATTTCTGCTCCCCGGTGCTGATGCGGGTCGTTAAGGTTATCGATGGCGTTCAGCGAGGAGAACACTCGTTTATCGCCCAGAACGCCAATGTCGTGCAGCAGCGCGGCGCAAAAGATCGTCTGCTGCTGCTGACGCGAGAGCCCTGACGCCTGCGCAAGCTCCAGCGCGATCAGCGCCGTTCGTTGCATATGCAGGTGTAATTCAGGGTTAATAATTTGTATGACGCGGGTGGTAAGCATCAATGCTGATTTTAAGGCGATATTATGCATCGTTTTTCTCCATCGCATTACCCGCACCGTTTTGCTCTATTTCGTTGATAGCGATGCCGACATGACAAAATAGATTGAATAAGTCCATTCGGGTTTCGCATTTTTATCCTGCCCATTTTTAGCGCGTCCCTGCACCAAAGTAGCGCTCCGGGCGAAGTAAAAATCCTTTTTTGTCCGATAGTTAATCATTTTTACCGAGTAAAATACATTAAATCCTGGCAAGCCGTTTGCATTCTCTCTGCGCGAATTTATTTAATATCTATTTTGGGATGAGTCATGATGAATTTTAGAGCATTACTGGCAATTACGTTACTGGCGATAAGCGCTTTCGCTTCGAGTGAGACGCGTCTGCCGCATATCGTAATCCTGGCGACCGGAGGGACGATTGCCGGTTCAGCGGCCAGCAATACCCAGACTACCGGGTACAAAGCCGGCGCGATTGGCGTACAGACGCTGATTAATGCCGTGCCTGAGATGAGCAAAGTCGCACGCGTTGACGGCGAGCAGGTCGCTAATATCGGCAGCGAAAATATGACCAGCGACATCATTCTCAAACTGTCAAAGCGCGTCAATGAACTGCTGGCACGCGATGATGTGGACGGCGTAGTGATTACCCATGGTACCGACACCCTGGACGAGACGCCTTATTTCCTCAACCTGACGGTAAAAAGCAATAAGCCGGTCGTTTTCACGGCGGCAATGCGTCCGGCCACGGCCATCAGCGCCGACGGTCCGATGAATCTGCTGGAAGCGGTGACCGTGGCGGCCGACCCGGAAGCGAAGGGCCGCGGCGTGATGGTGGTGCTTAATGACCGCATCGGCGCGGCGCGTTTTGTCACTAAGACCAACGCCACGACGCTGGATACCTTCAAGGCGCCGGAGGAGGGCTATCTGGGCGTTATCGTGAGCGGCAAACCGCAGTTCGAAACTCGCGTGGATAAAATTCACACCGTGCGTTCGGTTTTTGACGTCCGCAATCTTAACGCGCTACCGAAAGTGGTCATTATTTATGGCTACCAGGATGACCCTGAATATATGTATGACGCGGCGATCGCGCACCATGCCGACGGGATTATCTATGCGGGCACCGGCGCGGGGTCGGTCTCCGTACGCAGCGCGGCGGGGATCGAAAAGGCGGAAAAAGCCGGTATCGTGGTGGTTCGCGCCTCGCGTACCGGCAGCGGCGTGGTGCCGGTTGATGACGGCCAGCCTGGGCTGGTAGCCGACTCGCTCAACCCGGCAAAAGCGCGCATCCTGCTGATGACGGCGCTGACGCAAACGAAAAATCCGCAGGTGATCCAGCAGTACTTCCACACCTACTGATCAACTTCGGGTAGGGCGCAGCGCGCCTTACCCGGGTTATTTCACCACGCACATCGGGCGCTGCGACACCGGCTCCGGGTGAATCTCCGCCTCCAGGTGAAAAATCTCCCGCAGCATCTCCGGCGTCAGTACCGTTTCCGCCAGGCCCTGAGCCTGCACCCGGCCCCCTTCAAGCACCACCAGATGGTCGCAGTAGCGGCTGGCCTGGTTCAGGTCGTGCAGTACGGTGACCACGGTCTTGCCCATCGTCTGCAGCTCGCGCATCAGCGTCATCAGCGCCACCTGATGATGAATATCCAGCCAGGTCGTTGGCTCATCGAGCAGCACCAGCGGCGTATCCTGCGCCAGCAGCAGCGCCAGAAAAGCCCGCTGCCGCTGGCCGCCGGAAAGGGCGGTCAGCGGTTGTTCCGCCAGCGCAGCGATGCCGGTTCGTTGTAGCGCGCTGTCGACCTGCTGTCGATCCTGCGCGGAAAGCCGCCCCCACAGCGGTAGCCACGGACTCCGGCCGTAGCCGACCAGCTCGCGTACGGTGACGCCTTCCGGAACGTGATGCTGCTGCGGCAGCAGCGCCAGTCGCCGCGCCAGCTGACGGGCGGAGAGGCGGTTTAAGGGGACATCATTGAGCCAGACATCGCCGGCGATGGGCGTCAGGAGGCGAGAGAAACACTTCAGCAGCGTTGATTTACCGCAGCCGTTTGGCCCCAGCAGCGCGGTAATTTTCCCGCTCGGTAGCGTCAGATCGAGATTGTTGATAACGCGCTTGCCGCCATAGCCAGCGGTTAGCTTTTCTATTCGCAGTTCCATTTAACGCATTCTCACAAGAAGCCAGATAAACCAGGGGGCGCCGATAATCGCCGTCAGCACGCCTGCCGGCAGTTCAAGCGGCGGATGCAGCGTTCGCGCCAGCAGATCGGCGAGCAGCAGAACCAGTCCGCCCGTGAGCGCAGAGAGCGGCAATAAACGGCGATGGCGGCCGCCGAAGAGGCGACGCACAAGATGCGGCACCACAAGGCTGATAAAGGCGACAGGACCGCAGACCGCGACGCCAATCGACGCGAGGGCCACCGCCAGCGTTAAGCCGTAGCCGTTAAGCCTGCGTACGTTGACGCCGAGCGTTCCCGCGCGCTCATGGCCTAGCGCCAGCAGGTCGAGATCGCGACTGAGGGCGAAGCTTAAGGGCAGCAAAATCGCCAGCAGGGGCAGGACGATGATGACGAATGCGCCGTCTCTGGCCCACAGGCTTCCGGTCAGCCACAGCAGCGCGTTATTGATCTCCTGCGGCCGCGACAGTAAGAGGTAGTCGGTCACGCTGGCCCAACAGGCCGACAGCGCGATTCCGGTCAGCGCCAGGCGCATTGGGCGAGAAAAACCGGCAAGGGCGAGCGGTATCACCATCGCCACCATTCCGCCGATAAAGGCCAGCAGCGGCAGCCACGGCAGGGGCAGGGACGGCAAAAACCACAGGGCCGCCACCGAGGTCAGGCTGGCCCCGTGGTTAATGCCCAGAATGTCCGGCGAGGCCAGCGGATTATGCACAATACCCTGAACCAGCGCCCCGGAAACCGCCAGCGCGGCGCCGATAATCAGCGCCAGCACCACGCGCGGCAGGCGATATTGCATAAGGACGTAGTGATACTCGCTGTCCGTATGCCATCCGCTGAGCAGCGCTCGCCACGGCAGCGGGATCGCCCCCATCCGCAGCGAGAACAGGGTTAACAGCGTGAGCGCGAGCCATAAAAACACGATGCGTTGTTTCACCCGCGTCTCCTGACCAGCCAGACAAAACAGGGCCCGCCCGCCAGCGCCAGCACCGCGCCCGCGGGCAGTTCACCCGGCCAGGCCAACGCTCTGGCGAGCATATCCGCCAGCAGCATAAACAGGGCGCCCAGCAGGGCGCTGACCGGCAAAAAAGTACGATGATCGTGACCCGCCCAAAAACGCGCCAGATGCGGGACCAGCAGGCCAACAAAGGCAATCGGTCCGGCGACGCTGACGCTGGCGCCGGTAAGCAGCAACACGGCCGCGTTGATAAGCAGGCGCAGGCGCGGCAAATTCACCCCCAGCGAATGGGCGGCGGTATCGCTGACGTTGAGCAGATTAAGCGCGTTGGCCAGCAGGAATACGCCGGGGGTAATCAGCGCGACAAAAGGGAAAAGCTGCCAGAACTCGGCCCAGCGCACGTGGGAAACGCCGCCCGCAAGCCAGGTAAGAATGCCCCAGGCGCGATCTTCCGCCAGCAGCAGGGTCATTCTGGTCAACGCCATGCATAGCGCCGAGAGAGCAATACCGGCGAGGATCAACCGTTGGCGATCCTGCTGTTGACGCCAGCCGCCGCCGGCGCTCATCACCAGCAGCCAGCTTATTCCGCCGCCGCAGGCGGCAATCAGCGCCAGCGAAAAGCCCGCCAGCGGTGCCGGACTGAATGCGCTGGTCAGCGCCATCGCCAGCGCCGCGCCGCTATTAATGCCGAGCAGTGAAGGCGATGCCAGCGGATTATGGGTAAGCGTTTGTAATAACGCCCCCGACATTGCCAGCGAGGCGCCGAGCATTACCGCCACCAGGCTGCGGGGCAGGCGCAGATTAAGCACCAGCGCCTCCGCAAGCGAAGGAGACTCAGGCGCCAGCAGGGCGTGAAGGGCGTTGAGCGGCGAAATCGGGATAGGCGAATAGCAGAACAGGCTCAGCCAGAACAGGCCGCTGAGGGCCAGCAGCGGCCATCCCCAGATAAAAAACGCGCGACGGAACGGTTTCATGGCGTGATATCAACCGCCCGGTGGTGGACAATTTTAACCATATCGCTGGCAATACGCTCGGCGGCGAAGATCCCGCGCATCCGCGCCCAGCTGTTGCTGTCGACGGCTGCGACCTGCCCTTTCTGCTCGGCCTGCAGCATTGGCCACAGGGAGTCCTGCTGCCATTTTTTCACGATACTTTCAGTACGGTAATGGGCGACCAGCAGCCATTGCGGATTCAGGGCCAGCAGCTGTTCGAAATTTATCGCCGCCATCGGCGCGCCGCCGATCGGCGGCGGAACCTTCAGGCCAAGCGCCGTCAGCACGCTGCCGGTATAAGTTTGCGTTGAGTGAAGATTAAACTGCTGTTCGCGAGAGGTGCCAAACAGCACGCTGGCGCCAGCCGGCAGCTGTCGGGAAAACGCCGCCATTTTTTGCCGATGCAGCGCCAGACGCTGCTGCATCTCCTTATCCTTACCCACTACTTTGCCGATAATCGCCGCTGACTGCAGGTTCTCCTCCCAGGTTTCATTGCGCGATTTCAACAGCAGCACCGGGGCAATTTGCCTCAGGGCGGCGTAAATTCCGGCATGGCGACTGCTATCGGCGACGATCAGATCGGGATGCAGCGCGCTGATGGCCTCCAGTGAAGGCTGGGCGCGGGTGCCCACCGACTGCCAGGGCTTCAGACGTGCGCGTACGTCCGCCAGAATACGCGACGGATCGTTGTCATCGGCCACGCCTGTCGGGCTAACGTCAACCGCCGCCAGCGCGTCGACAAAGGAGAGTTCAAGCACGACGATGCGCTGCGGCGTTTTATCAAGCGTAAAGCGACCGCGCTCATCCTGTACGGTGGCGGCAAAGAGCGGGCCCGCCAGAAACAGCAGGCTGAAAATACACAGACGAACAAGGCTAAACATTATTCACTCCAGCTTGCCGGACAGGGCGCGAATAGCGCTGTCCGGCAACGCTCTATCATCAGAACTTCATTGATCCTTGCAGGTACAGCGTGCGCGGCTGACCGGCGTAAAGCCCTTTGTTGTTATCGTCGTACGAGCGGGTGTAATACGCATGGTCGAAGATGTTTTTCACCCCCAGCGCGAGGTTGAGATTGGCCATCTGCGGGCCAAAGTCATAGGCCACGCGAGCGCCCCACAGCATATAGCCGGGAATGCGGCCGGTGCTGCCATCGGCGCTTTCGGCAACGGTATTGGCGTTATCGGCAAACTGGCTCGACTGGAAGTCGCCGTTGAAGTTAAACGTCCAGCTGCCGGGCTTGTAATCGACGCCAAAGGTGCCTTTGTGCTTCGGCGAGAAGGGAACCTGGTTACCGTAGGTATCGCCTTTCTCGCGAATTTCAGCATTGACGTACGCATAGCTGGCGTAGACAGAGAGATTATCAAGCGCGGGTGAAAGCTCGCCGAGGGCGTAACGGGTTTGCGCTTCCAGGCCGCTATGACGGGTTTTACCGCGGGCGGTGACCGTGTCATTGGTCTGGTTGGAATCGTACTGATTGTTGAAGTTAATCAGGAACAGCCCCATCTCTGCGGTCAGCGCGCCGTCATCGTAGCGGGTGCCGACTTCCCAGGTTCGCGCTTTTTCCGGTTCCACATTGCCGCTTTGCACAGCCTTGCCAATCTGGCTGTACTGTACGGTGCCGAATGAGCCTTCTGTGTTGGCATAAAGATTCCAGCTGTCGGTGAGGTGATAAAGAACATTCAGCGCCGGGAGCGGGGCGTTATAGCTGACCCGTTCGCGGGTGCCCAGCAGATTATTGTCCTGATAAGACTCAATGTGCTCAAAGCGCATACCTGGCGTAATCGTCCAGTTGCCGATATCCACGCGATCGTCGATATACCAGGCGTGGGCTTCGGTGCCGGAACGGGTATCGCGATCGTACGGACTGGCGGTGCTGGGCAGCTCGCCGCTGGTGGTCGCGGTGTAGTAACGCATCTCGTGGGTCGATTCGTTGACGTAGCGATAGCCGACGCCGACTTCGTGGGCGGATGGGCCGATCATAAAGCTTTGGCTGTAGCGCGGCTCGATGCCGCGGACCCAATATTCGCGCGGGGAGAGGGTAATGCGCTTACCCTGTTCCAGGTAGCCGCTGCGCAGGGTATGGGTATAGAACCCCTGAATATTAAATTTATGCTGCGCATCCGGCTGGTACTGGTAGCCGAGGCTGGCGAGCTGGCGGCGCCCCCAAAAGCGGTCATAAGGACGCGTGGACTGCCAGCGGTCGGCGTTGTAGTCGGCGCGGGAGAGGCCGCCGGGCATATCGGCTTCGCCGTCATAGTATTGCAGCAGGCTGTTAAAGGTATGGACTTCGTTGGGCGCGTATTTGCTTTTCAGCATCACATCATCAATCCGCGTGGCGCTGTGTTCGCGCCAGTCGCTGCCCCGGGTGCCGGAGTAAAGCAGGGCGGATCCGAAACCGTTGTCCGCCGTGCCGCCGATCGCGAGGTTATGCGTCTCTTTCGGGTTGTTTTGCGAAGAGGTGGGGCTGAGCTGCCCTTCAATGCCGCCCTGAATGCCAAAATCCTCGGGGATGGCGCGGGTGACGAAGTTCACCACGCCGCCGACGCTCTGCGGCCCGTAGCGCACCGCGCCGCCGCCGCGCACGACATCGATGGCGTCCATATTGCCGAGCGAGACCGGCGCCAGCGAAAGCTGCGGCTGGCCGTAGGGGGCAAAGGGAACCGGGATACCGTCCATCAGCACCGTGGAACGGCTGGCAAGCCGCGGGTTGAGGCCACGAATACCGAAGTTCATCGCCAGGTCGTGACTGCCGGTGCCGGTATTTTCCGGCGCGTTGACGCCGGGGATCCGGTTCAGCACTTCGCGCATCGTGGCGGCGCCGGTTTTGGCGAAATCCTCCCGACGGATCACGTCGCGGGCGCCGGCGTGCTCAAAGACATCGTTTTCGCGCGCGTCGCCAAGCCAGTCCCCGACGACGGTGAGGGTGGATTCTGCACTGACGGACGCGGGCTCCAGCTCCAGGGTCCAGACGTTCTTGCCCAGCGGCTTGAGCCGTAATCCGCTGCCGTTCAGCAGCCTGCGTAAACCCTCTTCGGTTTCAAAGCTGCCGTGCAGGCCCGGACTATGCTTGCCGCGCGTCAGGCTGGCGTCGGCGGAAAGCGTGATACCGCTGCGGGCGGCATATTGGTTCAGGGCGTGATCTAACTCCCCGGCGGCAATATCATACTGCGCGGCGGCGAATACCGGCGCGGCAGCCAGCCCCGCTAGCGGCAGCAGGCTTAAACGGATTGCCATCACCAGAGGCATCGGTTTGCGTAAAACGCGTAAAGGCGTCATCTCTTCTCCACCATCGTTTTTGGTTATATTCATCAGATAAGTCGAACGAGCAGGGGAAAAGGGACAATAGAGAATGAGAATTTTTTCGATTTTTTTTCTCAGGCCGGAACGAGCGTGACCCAGTAGCGGGTGACAGACCGCAATGTAATCGGCAGCGTTTGCGCGATAACCTGCAGAATGGCATCAGGGTCGCCCAGCGGAAAGGTGCCGCTCAGGCGTAAATCGGCCACGGCGGGATCGCAGCGCAGCACCCCGGAGCGATAGCGGGCGAGGGTTTCGACCACTTCGCTCAGCGGGGCGTCGTGGAAGGTCAGCACGCCCCGGATCCAGCTATCCTCGCCGCCGTTGAGCTTAACCAGGGCGGCGAAGCGATCGCGGGTAAACCACAGGCTTTCCCCGGCGTTAACGCGTTGGGCGCTGCCGGACGGTAAAACCACTTCTACGGCATGCTGCTGTACCGCCAGCCGGGTGCCGCCGGCAAACTGACGGACGGTGAATGCGGTCCCGAGCGCGGTGAGAGTGCCTTCCCGCGTTTGCACCCGAAAAGGCCGCTGCCGGCTGTCGTGAGCGGTCCTGATGGCGATTTCGCCGTAGCGTAAATGAACCATGCGCTGCCGCGCGTCAAAACGGACGTCGGCGGCACTTTCGCTATTCAGCGTCAGCAGCGAACCGTCGGCAAGCCGCTGCGGGCGCGGTATCCCTTTCGCCGTCCGGTAGTCGGCGCGGAGGCCCTCCGCCAGCTCGGACTCCCAGAGCCGCCAGCTACCTCCGGCCGCCAGCAAAAGCATCAGCCCTTTCAGCACGTGGCGACGCGCCAGACGGCTATCGTGAAGAGCTCGGCTGGCCAGCCCGCCCGGCAGTTGCCCCATCTGCTGACGCAGGTTTTCTACCTGCTGCCACGCCCACTGATTTTCGTTGTTTTGCTCATACCACTGCTGCCAGCGGGCCTCCTGCTGCGGACTGACGCGCCCATCGCTGAGGACCGCGTACCAGTGCGAGGCGGAACGCAGCGCCTGACGACGGGATTCGCTTAGCGTCGGTTTCACAGGCCGTTCTCCAGACGGAACAGCAGGCAGTGCTCGGTAGCTTTCGCGATATATTTCTTAACCGAACTGACGGAAACCGCCAGGCGGCTGGCGATATCGGCGTAGGTCAGCCCTTCAAGCTGCGAGAGCAAAAACGCTTCCCGGGCTTTTGCGTTAAGCCCGTCCAGCATGGCATCAATCTGCTGTAACAGTTCGAGCTGGCTCTGCCGTAGCTCCGGTGAGGGAGAGAGCTCTGGCGGTAGCTGAGAGAGCATGTCGAGCCAGGCGCGCTCCAGGGCGTTGCGGCGGAACAGGTCGATCATCACCCGTTTAGCAATCGTGCAGAGAAAAGATTTTGGATCGCGAATCGTCAACAGCGACTCGCCGGCCATAATTCGGACAAAGGTGTCCTGCGCTACGTCGTCGGCGTCATAAGCGGATTGCAACTTATGGGTAAGCCATTTTTTCAGCCAGCCATGATGGTCGCTATAGAGCGAGGCAAGCGTCAGCGGAGAAGCGATGGCGGATGAAGGTGACATAGCCAGGTTCAGGAGAGTTGATCAATACGACACATGTTAATATGAGAATGGTTATCATTTCAATAAAGCGGCGACAGGGATAAGGGCCATATAGACTCATAGTAACGATAAGTGATTGTTAAATATTGAATAGATTTTTCCCCTCATTGCATCATTTCTTTCCTTTTCTTCTTAATGCAAATAAAATTCATTATCATTATTCCCTCTTTAACTTTAATGTTGTATTTATAATGCATCTTAATGAGGGGAGGAGAGTCAAATGAACGCAAGCGAAAAAGCCGGACATACGTTTTTGGCAAGCCTGGGGAAAACCCGCTTACGCCCCGGCGGCATTGAAGCCACAGAGTGGCTATTTCAGCAGGCGGGTTTTACCGCCGACAGTAAAGTTCTGGAGGTAGCCTGTAATATGGGGACAACCTCTATTGAGCTGGCGCAGCGTTTTCGCTGCAGCGTTTACGCCATCGATATGGATAAAGACGCGCTGGCGAAAGCCCGGCAAAATATCGTTCGCGAAGGTGTGGATCATCGGGTGATAGTGATGGAGGCGAATGCCGCTCGGCTGCCATTTGCCGATGCAACGTTTGATATGGTGATAAATGAAGCGATGCTCATCATGTACGCGGATAAAGCCAAAGAGAAACTGGTGGCGGAATATTTTCGCGTTCTTAAGCCCGGCGGTCGTTTGCTGACGCACGATATCATGTATACGCAGGATGCGCTGGGAGAGGACGCCCGGCGGCAGCTGCAGGGGGTGGTGAAATCCCACGTCAGCCCGCTGAGCGCCGCCGCCTGGCAGACGCTTTTCCAACGGACCGGCTTTGACGCCGTAAGCATTCATCATGGACCGATGTCGCTGATGTCGCCGCGAGGGTTGATGAAAGATGAAGGTTTTAAACAGGCGCTAAAAATTGTCGGCAATGGTTTGTTGAAGCGCGAGAATCGTCCGAGATTTTTATCTATGTTGCGTTTTTTTCAACGTCATAAAAGGCATTTGAACTTTATTGCCTGCTGTTCTGTTAAAGCAACGGAGGTAAAAAGTCTGAAATAGCCCACCGGCGATATGGATAATTGTCGATAAATATTAATTATTGTCAGGAAAGTAAAATAAGCTGATTCTTATTTTAGTCATTTCTCTGACACTCATTTTTAATATTGCTATTTTATGTCAGTGAGGCTTATGGAAGATAAAGGAATAGCCTGTCCGCAAACGTTGTGAAAAGGATAACAGAAAGCAGAGGCTACCCCGACCTCATCTGGATGCAGCCGTACCTCGACGCGGCTTCAGCTGCGGCCTGCGGGTTACCACGGCGACGTTCTGGTTGGAAAAGACGCATACTTTATGTTGAATGATTAGCGCGTTAATCATTCTTGCGGTGGATATTTGAGGTTTATTATTCACTTTTTTATTTACATTTTGTTACAGGTGTGCTGGTATTGTGTTTTTTTCTGTTGGCCTCTTTTTTTACTTGCCGGAGTGAATTTACCAGGATTATTATTGTCTGAACTGCTACACGTACCGCCTAATGACAGATGAAGGGACTCGTTTTTTCCTTAAGCGTTACCTCATGTTCTAATGTTTACAGGAAAAAACATGTCTTACGCTTTTAATAAAAAACTTCTTCATCCCCGTAATTGGGGGACCTGGTTTGGCCTGGGCGTGCTCTGGCTCATCGTCCAGCTTCCTTATCCCGTCTTGCATCTTATCGGTACCAGCGCCGGTCGCGCATCCCGGCGCTTCCTGAAACGCCGTGAGCATATCGCCAGACGCAATCTCGAACTTTGCTTTCCCACCATGTCGCCCGCGGCGCGCGAAAAGCTTATCGAACAGAACTTCATGTCGCTAGGGATGGGTCTGATTGAAACAGGGATGGCATGGTTCTGGAGCGATGAGCGTGTTAAGAAATGGTTTGACGTGGAAGGTATGGTCAATCTCAATAATGCTCTGAGCGAACAAAAAGGCGTGATGGTCGTTGGCGTCCACTTTATGTCGCTTGAACTGGGTGGCCGTACGATGGGGCTGTGTCGTCCGATGATGGCGACCTACCGTCCGCATAATAGCCCGTTAATGGAGTGGGTGCAGACGCGCGGTCGTTTGCGCTCGAACAAGGCGATGATTGACCGTCGTAATTTATCCGGTCTGGTACATGCCTTAAAGTCGGGTGAAGCGGTGTGGTTTGCGCCGGATCAGGACTACGGCCCGAAGGGGAGCGTATTTGCTCCGTTCTTCTCGGTACAGCAGGCAGCAACGACCAACGGTACCTACGTACTCTCTCGTTTGTCGGGCGCGAAAATGCTCACCATCAGCATGGTGCGTAAAGCGGACCGCAGAGGTTATAGCCTGCACATCAGCGACGTCATGAGCGACTATCCTGGCGAAGATAAACAGGATGCGGCAAGCTATATCAACAAGGTTATTGAGAAAGAGATCCTGCGCGCGCCGGAGCAATACCTGTGGGTTCACCGCCGCTTTAAAACCCGTCCGCTGGGCGAAACTTCGCTCTATTAAGCCCTCCGCACTCGCGGCGCTTTCAAAATGGTCCCGGTTGCGTTAACGTGCGCGGGATCATATTTTTTGTTGTAAGCGAAGGAGTGCGTTGTGTTCGCTGAGTTTGGTGTATTGAATTACCTGACCTATCTGGTCGGCGCTATCTTTATCATCCTGGTTCCCGGCCCGAATACCTTTTTTGTCCTCAAGACCGGCATCGCCCACGGCGTTAAAAAAGGGTATCTGGCGGCGGCAGGCGTGTTTATTGGCGATGCGGTGCTGATGTTTCTGGCTTTTGCCGGCGTCGCGACGCTCATCAAGACTACGCCGGTGCTGTTCAATATCGTGCGTTACCTGGGGGCGATTTATCTGCTGTGGATGGGCGGCAAGATGCTCTACGCGGTGTTAACCCAGCGTGATGGTCATTCGTCTGCTGATTCCGAGCCGGGCAGCGCGATTCTCAAACGTTCGCTGACCCTTAGCCTGACGAATCCAAAAGCGATTCTTTTTTATGTCTCATTCTTCGTGCAGTTTATTGACGTCAGCGCCAAAACGCCCGGGCTGGCGTTCTTTATTCTGGCGCTGACCCTGGAGATAATCAGCTTCATCTATATGAGCTTTTTGATCCTCTCCGGCTCTTTCGTTACGCGTTACGTGAAGACGAAAAAGAAGCTGGCGAAAATCGGCAACAGTCTGATAGGCCTTGTGTTTGTCGGTTTTGCCGCCCGTCTGGCGACGCTCCAGTCGTAATCGTTGGGGGCCGGTACGCGGGACCGGCCCCATAGTGACTGTCACTGCCTCGTAACAAAATCCCTTCAATTTTGATTGCATTGGTGTTACATATACAGCCGATTATCGCTCAGAAAAAAGGGAACCCGGATGATTCTGCAGAAACTCACCAGCAATAAAAACAGCAAGAAGTTCTTTTTGTCGATCGCGGCGATCTTTGCCATCGCGCTTATCGTGGTTGGGCGCGCCACCTTTGGCGGCGTGGTGAGTGAATACAATATGCCGTATTCAGAATGGACGACGTCAATGTTCTTCCTGCAGGGGGCAATGGTCACGGTTTACAGCATTGTGTTTACGCTGCTGTTTTCCATCCCGCTGGGTTTCCTCTTTTTAGGTTCCGACCGCCGGGACTAATTTCATGCAATAAGGCGAACCGAAGTTCGCCTTATTATGTTTCCACGGCTATCGCCAGTCTCTGTCGTCATGATGATGGTGGCGGTGTTGATGGTGATAGCCTGGGTCGACAATACATCCCGATAACAGCGTGCAAAGCGCGAGAATCAACGGCAACACGATCGGTTTTTTCATTTCTCACTTCTCCAGTTAAATCCGTGCGCAAAAACGGGCATGCGCCATCGGCTGATGAGGTGAGTGTATGCTTTTAACTTATTGAGTAGATGAGATAACTCTGCAATCCTTGCCGAAAAGACGCGCGAATAATCCTGGATTTACCACCAGCCCAATTGCGTACCCGCCACGGCAACGATGGCGACAATAAGCATAATTATGGTGCTTTTTTTCATTACGCTCCGCCTGGTGCCGCATAGCCGCCGACAAAAAACCAGCCCAGAAAAACCACGGCGACGATAAAAATAGCCACCGGAAATAGAATACCCAGTCTCATTATTGAGCCCCTGTAAGTGCGAGTCGTGTCGACTATGATACGGGATTTCACCGTAGATTAGTCAATATGAAAAAAACGCCCCTGACGGCGAGACTGCTTATCCTGATACATCGCCTCATCGGCGGCGCGCAGCGCCAGTTCTACGTCGATCTGCCAGGGGTCGGCTTCAATCACCCCAAAACTGGCGCCGGGGTAGTTAATCCGGTGTTCGCCAAGGAAATAGATCCCCGCCAGCGCTTGACGTAACGCGGCGATATACTCCTGCTGGTCGGCTGAATCGGGACCCGGACCGACAATTAAAAACTCATCGCCGCCGAGACGACCTACAATATCGCCGCTGCGCACGCGTGCGGCCAGGCGTTCTCCGATCTGAATCAAAAAGCTGTCGCCGCACGGGTGGCCGAATCGATCGTTGATTGCTTTGAAATCATCGAGATCGATAAAAATCAGCAGCACGCTGCGCTGCTGTTCCCGGGCCTGCGAAAACTGTGCGGCAAGATGCTTAAACAGCGAGCGGCGATTCGGCAAACCCGTAAGCTCGTCGGTATACGAATGCATCTCCAGCGCGACGTTAGCCGCCCGAAGCTGCTGTACCAGCGTCTCTTTCTCAACGTAATGGGAGATGAGGTTGGCAAACAGATTCATCACCTGCTCACCCTCAATGTTATAGGGCTGTCTTGCCCGGCTGGTGGCGCACAGCGTGCCGAATAATGAGCCGTCGGTCAGGCGCACGGGAATGCTGAAAAAGGTGGCGATCCCCAAATCCTGGGCGGCGAGACACGAACGCCAGCGCTCGGCAACATCGTTGCTAAAAATGCAGCGGTCGTCCAGCGCGCGTTTGCACAGCGAGTCGTTCCACGGGACGGAGAACCCTTCGGGGATCTGCATTTCGCTGCTGTTGTGCGCGTACATAATATGCTGGCGCTGCGCGTCGAAGTCGATACGAGTCAGGTAGGTAGATTCCATTCGGGTAACCAGCTCCAGCATCTCAAGCAGCTGTCGCACCAGGGTTTCGAGGGAGTGTTCATTAGCGAGCGTTTGCGACACGCGAGCGAGAATAAAATCGGACATGAGAAATACGGCTCCCGAATGCTAATCGTCACTACCAGCAAATGATGCTAAAAAACAATCAGCGCAGAATTAACAGAGATACACAAAATTTAACACATCTGGGGGGAGAATACCTGCATCCGCGGCGGGAAAAAAAGCCCCGTCGGGGGCGACGGGGAAAACTCATTGATTATGGAATGATCTGTTCTCTGGTCAATTCGAGAACAGGGCTACTCTACGATGCAAAAGTGCAGCTAAAATGGAGAAACCGTGGAGATTCAGGGTGAAAGACCGTTTTAATCGATTAAGGAGGGGAAATGAAGGGGATGATAGTCATGCTACCTCTGGCGCTTGCCGGATGCGCGCAGAGTCAGCCGGCGCAGCAAGCACACCCGATAGGGATGGCTAACCCGGCTTCGGTATACTGCCAGCAGCTGGGAGGGAAACAGGTTCCTGTCCAAAGCCCGCAGGGCGTGCGCACCGAGTGCAAGCTACCCAGTGGTGAAACGTTAGATGAATGGGCGCTCTGGCGCCGCGATCATCCGGCTAAGTCATAGCGCTTTCAGCCAGTCAGCCAGCACCTGGGCATGGTTTTGCCGGGTGTTTTTCGCCGCGTAGAGCAGCGTCAGCGGCTGCTGCCTGGCAAGCGCGGCCAGGCGCTCGCCTTCATCGCGGTGGGCTTCCAGCTCCTGGCGATAGCGCTGGCTAAAGTGGGCAAAATCAAGCGTCTCGCCGTGAAAAGCCTTACGCAAATCAGTCGATGGCGCCAGGATTTTGCACCACTCATCGTAATTCAGCGCCTCTTTTTTTATTCCGCGTGGCCACAGGCGGTCTACCAGTATCCGGTAGCCGTCGCTCGCTTCCTGCGGGTCATAAACCCGTTTACATTGAATCATCGTCACTCTCCCTCTGTTCCATCCAGGCAAGCAGCTGCGGCAACTGCAGCTCGGAAAATACCGTTATCCCGTATTCGCGAAGCAGGGCGGCGGCAACGCCGGCACCGGGCTTGCGCTGTCCGTTAAAGGTACCATCATAGATAAACTGACTGCCGCAGGTTGGGCTGCCGTCGGTGAGCAATGCTGCGGTACAGCCTTCCTCCTGCGCTGCTTTTAGCGCCAGCCAGGCGGCCAGCTGATAGCGCGCAGTGACGTCCTGGCCGTCACTTTCAACAATTTTCGCACGGTTTTGCATGACATCCGCTCCCTGCGCGCCAAGGATTTCCGCCGGTAGCCTGGGGATGGGCAATCCGGCAGCCAGCTCCGGGCAGTGGGTGACCAGCCGCCCCTCGCTCTGCCAGCGAGACAGCGCGTTAGCCAGCCGGGCTTTGTGGCTGCCGTTATAGCGAACCTGAAAGCCCATCAGGCAGGCGCTAACCAAAATTTTGTCCTTCATCATGCATCCATAGCGATTTGTCTGCCCTATACCATAGCGCCAGTCAGGCTAAATTACCCGCGTTCAGAAGCAGACAAAATAAGGATTGTGTTCTGCCGTTGAGATCGCTAACCTGAGGCTCCTTGTGTTGCCTGATATTCGCTCTGACATAAGGATTCTGCTATGAACTCCCCCCTGCGTATTGCCCTGGTTGGTGATTACAACCCTGATGTAGTTGCCCATAAAGCGATTCCCCTGGCAATTGATGATGCCGCCGCCGTACTGGAGCTGCCGCTGCGTTATGACTGGCTGGCCACCAGCGAAATAAAGTCCGCTGACGATCTCGCTGATTACGATGCTATCTGGGTGGTTCCCGCCAGCCCCTATAAAAACGCCGAAGGCGCGTTTATCGCTATACGCCACGCGCGGGAAAACAGCATTCCGTTCCTTGGCACCTGCGGAGGATTCCAGCACGCGATTATCGAATACGCGCGCAACGTTATGGGCTGGCGAGATGCCGCACATGCGGAAACCGATACCGAAGGCCGGATGGTTATCGCGCCGCTTAGCTGCTCGCTGGTAGAAAAGTCGGACAACATTGAACTGCGGGCCAATACGCTGATCTCTCGTGCCTATGGCCGTGACAGTATTGAAGAGGGTTACCACTGCAGCTACGGGATTGCCGCCGATTTTGCCCGCGAGCTGGAGCAGGGCGACCTGCGGGTTACGGGCTGGGATGATGACGGTGAGATTCGGGCGGTAGAACTGGTGACGCATCCGTTCTTTGTCGCCACGCTATTTCAGCACGAGCGCAATGCGCTGGAAGGCAGACCTGCGCCGCTGGTTCACGCGTTTTTACGCGCGGCAAGTCAGTGAGCGAACGCCCGGCGGCGGTTGCCGGGCGTCGATATCGCTAGCCGTTGATCTCCCGATCGCGACCGGCCAGCGCGCCAAATACCGCCATCGCAACGGAAATCAGCGCCACGGCGATCAGCGGGATATGCCAGTCGCCGTTGGCATCATGAATTTTTCCCATCACCGGCGGCCCGCAGGCGGCCAGCAGATAGCCCACCGCCTGCGCCATTCCCGACAGCGCGGCGGCCTGGTGCGCCGAGCTGGCGCGCAGCCCGATAAAGGTCAATCCCAGAATCATGGTCGCGCCGGAACCGAAGCCAAAGATAAGCGTCCACAGCACCGCCTGAGCGGGTAAAAACCATAAACCGAGCGCGCTGACTGCACACATCAGGGCGACCAGCACCGCAATGCCGCGCTGATCTTTCAGCCGATGCAGTATTAACGGGATCGCCAGCCCCGGCGCCGCGGTGGCGAGCTGGAGCAGCCCGTGCAGGGAGCCCGCCTGCGCTTCGCTGTAGCCTATGCTTTGCAAAATGGCGGGCAGCCAGCCGATGATGACGTAGTAGACCAGCGAGTTAATCCCGAGAAACAGCGTCACCTGCCAGGCCAGCGCCGAGCGCCAGATCCCGCGGTTGTGGATGGCGCCCGACCCCGTCAGCGGCGCGGTGACTTGCCTGCGCGCCTGCGGTAGCCAGATAAACAGCGCCAGCAGCGGAAATGCCATCAGCATCAACAGCGCGCCGCGCCAGCCCAGTCCGGCGAGCGCCAGCGGAACGACCATTGCCGAACCCAGCGCCGCCGCGCCCCCCATGGTGAGAGAGTAAGCGCCGGTCATTTTGGCGACGTGCTGCGAGAAGTCACGTTTGATCAGTCCGGGCAGCAGAACGTTTCCCAGGGCGATGCCGCAGCCGATAATCGCGGTTCCGATAAACAGCAGCGAGACGAAGGGCAGGGAGCGCAGACCCACGCCGAGGCAAATCAGGATCATCGCCAGCAGCAGGCTACGTTCAATGCCGAATCGGCGGGCGACACCCGCCGCCAGCGGCGAGACCAGGCCAAAGGCCAGCAGCGGCAGGGTGGTTAACAGACCGGTTTGCGCGGTGGTGAGGCCATATTCGCTGCGAATGGCATCAAGCAGCGGCGCGGCGCCGGTAAAGGTGACCCGCAAGGTGGTGGCGATAAGCAGAATACCGGTAATCAATAGCAGATTACGGCGGCCGGCAGAAGGTGAAACAGAATTCATGGCTATCTCAAACAAGAATACGTGGCGCTTACCATAGCCTGTTTGCCGCCTGTTTAAATCAAGCTAAAATGACAGATTATCGCTAAAATCGGACAATATCATGATCGGACTCGGCCTGGACGGCTACGACCCGGACAGCGGCCACGAAGCGGCGGCGGCTTTTCGTATTCAGGTGGTCGCGGACGAGCAGTACATTCCGCGCCACCATCACCGTAAAGGTCAGCTCATCCTGGCGCTACACGGGGCGCTGACCTGCGAAGTGGAGAACGCGATGTGGATGGTGCTCCCGCAGTACGCGGTGTGGGTACCGGGACAGGTGCCGCACAGCAATCGCGCGACGCCGGAGGCGCAGGTCTGCTTTTTATTTATTGAACCCCACGCGGCGCCGATGCCGGATTTCTGCTGCACGCTAAAGATTTCGCCGCTGGTGCGCGAGCTTATCCTCGTTATGGCCGAGCGCGGCAGGGCCGAACTCGCTAAACCGGCAATGAACCGCCTGGTGCAGGTGCTGTTCGATGAACTCCCGCAGCAGCCGCAGGAGCACCTGCAGCTCCCGGTCTCCGGGCATCCAAAAATTCGTCAGATGGTGGACATGATGGCCGTCGACCCGGCCCGCTGGCAAACGCTGGCGCAGTGGGCGGCGGAGTTTGCCATGAGCGAACGCAATCTGGCGCGGCTGGTGGTGCGTGAGACGGGCTTAAGCTTTCGCCGCTGGCGACATCAGCTGCAGCTGATCCTCTCCCTGCAGATGCTGATCCGCGGGCAGACGGTACAGCAGACGGCGCAGAGCCTGGGCTATGACTCGACCACCGCCTTTATTACTATGTTTAAAAAGGGCCTCGGGCAAACCCCGGGGCGCTATCTTGCCAGCCTGGCTACGACTTCCCAATAAACAGCGAAATGATCCCGGCGGCGATCAGCGGGCCGACCGGGACGCCGCGGAAGAGGGCGACGCCGAGCACGGTGCCGACCAGCAGTCCGGCTACCAGCTGCGGCTGCGAGCCCATCAGCGCCACGCCGCGCCCGCCGAGCCAGGAAACAAAAACCCCCACGGCAATCGCCAGCAACGATTTCCAGTTCACGAAGGAGTGCAGCAGCGTAGAGGGCGGTAGCGTGCCGCTGGCAATGGGCGCCATCACGCCGATGGTGAGAATAATAATACCGATGGTCAGCCCTTGCTTTTCAATCCACGGAAAGAAGGCGTTGAGCGGGGTGACGCGGACGATAATTAATACCAGGATTGAAATAGCTACGGTGGTGTTATGGCTAATAAAGCCGAGCGCCGCCAGGCCCAGCAGTATTAACAGGGTGGTGTCGAGCATGTGCAGAGGTCCTTGCCAGAATATAAAAAAGAACAGCCCGTTTACTCTACGCATAATCGCGTAAGTAAACAGGTTTTTTATCGCAGACTCGCGATTTGAGGCATCTGCACGATCGATTTTCCCCCGCGGCACAATGCGCGCCCTGGCGCAGGAGAGGGAACAATCAGGCTTCGCGATGAAACGCGATCAGTTCCGGACGGGCAATACGCAGATAGTCGGCGGTATCAAGGATGATGGACTTATCAAGCTGCCCGGCGTTGAAGGCGATTTCCGGGAAGCGCTCAAACAGCAGCGGGTCGGCGACCAGGCGTAAAGAGGGGTGGAAGCTGAAAGGGGGAATGGCGCCAAAGACGCAGGCGGTCAGGGCGTCAACTTCCGCCGGACTGGCCAGAGAGGCTTTGCTGCCGCCGACGTATTCGGCCAGCCGGGCTAAATCCGCCTGCAGATCGGCGGCAAGGATAGCCAGAACGTGCTGATTAACCCCATGTCCTTTAATTTTACATACCAGCGCTTTTGCTCCCTGACCCAGCGCGGTGCCGCGGATCTTCGACACGGCTTCACACTTTCCGACGGCTTCATGTTCCACGACCCGGTAACGGGCGTGGTCGCGGTTAAGCAGCGCCAACAGCTGCTGATGAATACTCACTTTTACCGGCGCGTTCATGTCGTTTTTTTCCTTAAAAATAAAACCTCAAGATTAATCCTCTCGCCCCGGGTAAGCGTGTTTTTTTTGCTTTTTATTTTCGTACAGCCGGGCATCCGCGATTTTCATGACGTCGGCCAGGCTATCCCCCGGCGCCATGCTGCAGGCCCCCCATGAGAAATTAACGCGCTGGTTAATGTCAATTTCCTTCAGGTGCTGGCGAATACGCTCGGGTATATTTTTCGCCTCCTGTTCCTCATAATCGATCAGTATCAGGAAGAACTCATCGCCGCCCAGCCGGATACCGTAATCGCTTTTACGAATGGCGGCGGAAATGGACTGGGCGAGCAGCACGATGGCGCGGTCGCCTTCATCGTGCCCCCAGGTGTCATTAAGGTATTTAAGCCGGTCGCAGTCCAGCGCCATAAACACGATATTCACGCCTTGCTCGGTGAGCTTTTGCATACGCGATTCCAGCAGCGCGGAGAGAATTTTTCGGTTGTACAGACCGGTTAAAGAATCACTAATGTTTTCTTTAAAAACGTCGGTATACAGGCGAAAGTGCATGCGTACCAGGTGCAGCAGAACGCCGGTAGATATCAGGTAAAACAAAAATAGCTTCCAGGAGCTAAGCAGAAAATAGGTCATATCCAGCGACAGCGAAATGTGCAGGTTTTCCGCCACCTGCTGGCTATGGTGGGCGTAGCTGAAAAAATGCGTGTTGCTGCGGTGAACGCGGATTTCAGACGTTGAGTCCGAGTCCCTTAAGGTGATGTCGAGATAACGCCAGACCAGGGGGCGGTCGGTGGTATAGAGCAGCTTCTCAATATCGTGACGAGTGACGTCCACCATCACAATGCCCTTCAGCCGATCCCGATGATAGACTGGGGTTAAGAACGACAAAATATTCTGTCCGGTTAATGCGTCAGCATAGATGCTGGAAATTAGCGTACGCCCGCGAAGTAAACCGTTAAGACTGAACTGAGTGATGCCCAGTTTACTGTCGTGAAGAAAGTTCCAGTTATCAACGGGGCTGCTATCTATCTCAATCGGCGAATAGAAATACGCGTATTTATTGTCTAAATCGAGGTAATAGCGGAAGCGTTTATCGGATTTGAAGGTTGCCGAATTCAGCGCGGCGATAATATCGCTTTGGGCTATCGCGGCATCAAAAGCCTGCAGCGCCGGGAGATCGTTAATCCACGGCTCGCACGAAGGCTGGGTGGTACTGAGCGTACCGTGAAGCCCGGGGAAGGTATGCCCGGCGGTATTGAGCCCGTATACGTTGCCATTGGTCTGCACGCCAGCGCAGGCCTGTTGGGCCTTTTCGGCAGTGGGGTGCGTATCCAGCTTTCGCGAGACCTGGGAGATAACCAACTGATTTTGATATTTATCGTACAGAAAGGCGGATTCGCCCTTCTCGACGATGTAGCGCATGTATTCCGACATATCCCGATGGCTGGCGACTAATTCATACACCAGAAATGAAGATGTCAGGACAACCACCCCCGCAGAAATGAAATGTCGGAGTAATTTATTCTGTAATTTCATGATGATAATTTCGCCAGCACAATTAAGACAATTCTACCATGTGCGGCGCAGGGACGCCACGTTCGGTGGCAGGCAGACTGTTTATCTATCCAGTGCCGGAATCGGGCACCACCGCGCGGCAATGAAAATAAATAGTTTATTAAATATGAGGGCGCTAATGAATATTGCTGTCGTAAATATCCTGCAAAATCCATTTTTCACTCATTTTATCCTCAATGAAATATGCTGCAATGATGCTGCTATGGCTATCCTGGTGCAGCTAAAAATGAAATAATGTTAATTATCAAGCGAACTTTTCTTATTTTTACCAGTCCTTAGCAGGGTTACAGACAGTACTATTGAAAGCGGCAATGAGGTTATCATGATGGAAAACGCAGCGGTGCAGGGAACCCCTCGAAAGTTTAAAAAAATAAGGGCGCTAAACAGGCGTCGAAATTATTTTTTTAAGAAAATACGCAATGATCTGCGAGTCTATATCGCTAAAGCGTTCTGGGATAGTCGCGCGCGCCGCGAAGCTGATTTAACCTCCGCGAAAACGGTGCTGTTAATGCGTAATGAAGGTGCGATCGGCGATGTAGTTGTTGATTCAGCGCTGGTTAAATGTCTTCACGAGGCGGGAATGACCGTTGACTTTCTGTTGACCAAATCCAATAGTCAGGTCATGCGGTATAATCCGCGCATTCGCCATATCTATGAGGCCGAGAATGTCGACTCGGCGGATTATTTGCACAAATTTACCCATAACGTTCCTCAGTCAGTTATTACTGAGCTTGCGAATAATAAGTACGATATTGTAATCGACCCGTCGTTGTTTGATATTCCGGTACACAGGATGCTGTTGTTACGACAGATAAAGCCCAGAGCGGTACTGGGTTTCAATAAGTGGCCTTCTATTAAACACTACAGCAAGTCTTTTGATTTTGACTGTGAAAACTGGCACGTCAGTAAGACATTTTCTTTTATCGCTGATTATCTGCAGCTGGATAAAAAATCTCTGCAATCTTAT
Organism: Klebsiella sp. CB_Kp196; assembly: GCF_040061575.1. NCBI lineage: Bacteria > Pseudomonadati > Pseudomonadota > Gammaproteobacteria > Enterobacterales > Enterobacteriaceae > Klebsiella > Klebsiella sp. CB_Kp196. Next base: position 101,750 of record NZ_JBEAFH010000055.1, on the reverse strand, counting down.
GATCTGCATATACCACAGGATATCTGCCAGCAGGTTCGTGATTATCTGGCGGCGCTCAACGGGCGTAACGTGGTGATTAATATTTTTGCCGGGCATCAGGACCGCAGCATGTCGCAGGCGCAGCTGGCAACGCTTCTGGCCAGGCTGTGTGAGGATTATCCGGACGTCAATATCATATTGCTCGATCATCGCAATGAAATCCGGATCCCCCTGCCGGAGAAGGTCTGCGTGAATCCGTTTAAAACGCTGCACCACTGCATGGCGCTTATCGCCGAGGCCGACTTAGTTATCTCGCCGGATACCTCGGTGGTCCATATGGCGGCGGCGTGGAAAAAACCGCTTATCGCGGTCTACAAAGATGTGCGGATGAATAATCGACTCTGGGCTCCGGGGTACGACAACGCGCGGCAGATTATCGTTAAATGCGGCAAGGTATACCAGCTGGAGAGCTTGCCCGACCTGATAATGTCGGAGATTGAACCCGTCACCCTGCAACAGGCGCGAGCCGGGTAAGGTGGGGTAAAAAAACAGCCAGCGTCTGTGCTGGCTGTCCGGAAAGGCTTAACCGTCCGCTTTTGAGGTTTGCTTGTGAAACAGTTCACGGAACACCGGATAAATATCTTCCGGGTCGCGAATATGCTGCATAGCAAAGTTTTCGAAGGTTGACTGCAGGTGTTCATATTCCCGCCACAGCGTCTGGTGCGCGCGCCGGGTTATCTCGATATAGCTATAGTAGCGCACCACGGGCAGGATTTTCTTCGCCAGCAGTTCGTGACACAGCGGTGAATCGTCCGCCCAGTTATCGCCATCCGAAGCCTGCGCGGCGTAGATATTCCACTGCGCCGGGTCATAGCGCTCTTTGACCACTTCATCCATCAGCTTCAGGGCGCTGGAGACAATGGTGCCGCCGGTTTCTTGCGAATAGAAGAATTCGTGTTCGTCGACCTCTTTCGCCTGCGTATGGTGGCGGATATAAACCACATCAACGTTTTTATAGGTCCGGCTGAGGAACAGATACAGCAGGATGTAAAAGCGTTTTGCCATGTCCTTTGTCGCCTGGTCCATGGAGCCGGAAACGTCCATCAGGCAGAACATCACCGCCTGACTTGACGGTTCTGGCCGTTTTTCGTAGTTCTTGTAACGCAGATCGAAAGTGTCAATGAACGGCACGCGGTCAATTTTCGCCCGCAGTTCGGCTATCTCTTTACGCAGCCGCTCCTCTTCCAGCAGCTGCGCCGGTTCGCTTTTGCTAATGGTGTCCAGGTCTTCTTCCAGCGCGTGCAGTTCCCGGCGTTTACCGGCGGTCATCGCCGTGCGGCGCGCCAGCGAGTTTTGCAGCGAGCGAACGACGCTGATGTTAGCGGGCACACCGTTAGCGGTATAGCCCGCGCGATGGGTTTTATACTCCGTCAGCTGACGCTGCTGGTTTTTCTTCAGGTTCGGCAGGGCGAGATCTTCAAAGAGCAGATCGAGATATTCGTCTTTCGAAATCTGAAAAACAAACTCATCCTGGCCTTCGCCGTCGGCGCTGGCCTGGCCCTGACCGCTGCCTCCACCGCCTCCGCCGCCCTGAGGGCGCTCAATGCGGTCATTCTGTACGAAGTGATCGTTACCCGGGTGTACGCGATTGCGCAGGCCGCCGCGCCCCTGATGAAACATCGGTTCGTTAATATCGTCCGTTGGGATGGAGACGGACTCTCCGCTCTGAATATCGGTTACCGAGCGCTTGTTTATGGCCTCGGAGATCGACTGTTTTATCTGCGCTTTATAGCGGCGCAGAAAGCGCTGCCGGTTGACGGCGCTTTTATTTTTCCCGTTCAGGCGTCGGTCTATGAACCAGGTCATATGCCCTCCTGTACTGCATTTGCCAACTTATGCCCCGGCCATTCAGGCGCCGAAATATGCTGGCGCTGAATGTCATTGGGTCTTCGCAGTTATTATTAGCCCGGCAGCCGCTGCCAGCCGGGCTGGTCTATCAGGATGATTTACGTACCCGCAGATACCATTCGCACAGCAGGCGGACCTGCTTGCGGGTATAGCCTTTTTCCATCATGCGGTCGACAAAGTCATCGTGTTTTTTCTGCTCATCGGTTGACGTTTTGGTGTTGAAGGAAATCACCGGCAACAGCTCTTCGGTATTGGAGAACATTTTCTTCTCGATAACCGTGCGCAGTTTCTCGTAGCTGGTCCAGTTTGGATTACGCCCGCTGTTGTGCGCTCTGGCGCGCAGCACGAAGTTGACTATTTCGTTACGGAAGTCTTTCGGGTTGCTGATCCCGGCGGGCTTCTCGATTTTCTCCAGTTCCGCATTCAGCGACTCGCGGTCAAACAGCTGGCCGGTATCCGGGTCGCGATACTCCTGATCCTGAATCCAGAAGTCAGCGTAGGTGACATAACGGTCAAAAATGTTCTGCCCGTACTCCGAGTAGGATTCAAGGTAGGCGGTCTGGATCTCTTTCCCGATAAACTCGGCGTATTTCGGGATCAGATAGCCTTTGAGGAACTCAAGGTAACGCTCTGACTGCTCCTGCGGGAACTGCTCGCGCTCGATCTGCTGCTCGAGGACGTAGAACAGATGCACCGGGTTGGCGGCGACCTCGGCATGGTCAAAGTTAAATACCCGCGATAGGATTTTGAACGCGAAGCGGGTAGACAGGCCGTTCATCCCTTCATCAACGCCGGCATAATCGCGATACTCCTGATAGGATTTCGCTTTCGGGTCGGTGTCTTTCAGGCTTTCACCGTCATAGACGCGCATTTTTGAATAAATGCTTGAGTTTTCAGGCTCTTTCAGGCGCGACAGAATGGAGAAGCGCGACAGCGTTTCCAGCGTGCCCGGCGCGCACGGCGCATGGGTCAGCTCGCTGTTGTTAAGCAGTTTTTCATAGATACGGATCTCTTCCGAGATACGCAGGCAATAAGGCACCTTGACGATATACACGCGGTCGAGGAAGGCCTCATTGTTTTTGTTATTACGGAAGGTCACCCATTCCGATTCGTTGGAGTGGGCGAGGATAATCCCGTTGAACGGCAGGGCGGAGATCCCTTCGGTACCGTTATAGTTGCCTTCCTGCGTCGCGGTCAGCAGCGGATGCAGCACCTTGATAGGCGCTTTAAACATCTCGACGAACTCCATCAGCCCCTGGTTGGCACGGCACAGAGCGCCGGAGTAGCCGTAGGCATCCGGGTCATTCTGCGCGTAGTGTTCCAGTTTACGGATATCGACTTTACCGACCAGCGCCGAGATGTCCTGGTTGTTTTCGTCACCGGGCTCGGTTTTGGCGATGGCAATCTGCGCCAGGATTGACGGCCACACTTTCACCACGCGGAATTTCGTGATGTCGCCGCCGAATTCATGCAGACGCTTGGCCGCCCACGGCGACATAATCGTCCCCAGATAGCGGTTTGGAATGCCGTACTCTTTTTCGAGGATTTGCGCATCCTCCTGCGGGTTAAACAGACACAGCGGATGGTCGTTGACCGGGCTGCGCTCACCGTTTGCGCTGAGCACATAGATAGGGACGCGCTGCATCAAGGACTTCAGGCGTTCGGCAAGCGATGATTTACCGCCGCCCACGGGGCCCAGCAGATACAGAATCTGTTTCTTCTCTTCCAGCCCCTGAGCGGCGTGTTTTAAGTAAGAAACAATTTGCTCGATGGCATCTTCCATACCGTAAAACTCTTCAAAGGCCGGGTAGCGCGCGACGACCCGGTTTGAAAAGAGACGGGATAGCCTGGGTTCGAGGGCCGTATCGACCATGACCGGCTCACCGATGGCCATCAGCAATCTTTCTGCTGCGTTAGCATAAGCACTGCGATCTTGCCGACAGATGGTAAGAAACTCCTGCAGTGTGAACTCTTCGTCCTTGGCAGCTTCATAGCGCTGGCGATAGTGATCGAATATATTCATGGCATGCCGTCCTTTCGTTTTTAGCACAGGTTGAGAGCCGTTCATATGAATAGTGGGAGCCCCCGGAAGAGGTAAGCTGCACAGCGCTCTCTGAATCTCCAGCAACCCTTATGCCAGGTTGGCGAAGTCTCGGGATAACGTGCCCCGCATTTACTTCTTCTAAATTAAAGCGTAGATGCATTTGGAAAACTTGCATGGCGCAGAAAATCAATTTCAATGACTTATCAACAACTCATCCTGAAAAGCAGCGTCTCATTCGCACTTCGGGTTTCGCCACGTCATGACGCTGTCATTCAGCTGTCAGCGGGTGGTCATCTGATGATGAGAATCTGGTGAATTCAGTGTAATGACTGGTAAAGAATTTGAGGCATGACGTATACAACGTTAAACTGCCTGCGCTAATAATTTGACAACAGGAATATGGATCGTGACTAAAATCAAACTTCTGGCACTTGGTGTGTTGATTGCGACTTCAGCATCCGCCGTACACGCTGAAGGGAAGTTCACTTTAGGGGCGGGTGTAGGCGTCGTTGAACATCCGTACAAGCAATATGATGCTGATGTTTACCCGGTGCCGGTGATTAATTACGAGAGCGATAACTTCTGGTTCCGCGGCCTGGGCGGTGGCCTCTACCTGTGGAATGATACCAACGATAAGCTCTCCGTGACCGCCTACTGGTCGCCGATGTACTTTAAGCCAGGCGACAGCGATAGCGAGCAGATGCGCCGTCTGGATAAACGTAAGTCCACGGTGATGGCAGGGCTTTCCTACGAACACTATACGCAGTACGGTTTCCTGCGCACCGCGCTGTCGGGGGACACCCTCGATAACAGCAATGGTATCGTGTGGGATCTGGCCTGGCTGTATCGCTATACCAACGGCAACCTGACGCTTACGCCGGGTATTGGCGTGGAGTGGAACAGCGACAACCAGAACGAGTACTACTACGGTGTTTCGAAGCATGAATCGAATCGCAGCGGCATGCGCAGCTACGATCCGGACAGCAGCTGGAACCCGTACCTTGAGCTGTCGGCTAACTATCGTTTCCTCGGCGACTGGAGCGTATACGGCGTGGCGCGCTATACCCGCCTGTCTGACGAAATTACCGATAGCCCGATGGTGGACAAATCCTGGAGCGGGCTGATTTCAACCGGGATCACTTACTCCTTCTGATAGTGCATTATTACAGTGCAATTTGTGCATCAAAACAGGGCGTAAAGCCCTGTTTTGCATTACGGTGGTGCAATTAAACACAGGAGCATGTCATGGCAGAAAGGACCATCCGTTTTGGCGAGCATTCAGCGGTTCCGCTCATAGGGCAGGGGACCTGGTTCATGGGCGAAAACCCGGCTCTGCGCGCGCAGGAGTCTGCTGCACTACGCGCGGGCATCGATCTTGGCCTGACGGTGATCGATACGGCGGAAATGTACGCCGACGGCGGCGCCGAAGAAGTTGTCGGCGAAGCCATTCGCGGGCAGCGCGAGCGCGTGGTGCTGGTGTCTAAAGTCTATCCGTGGAACGCTGGCGGTCGCAAAATAGCCAGCGCCTGCGAGGAGAGCCTGCGCCGCCTCAATACCGACTATCTGGATCTCTACCTGCTGCACTGGCGTGGGGACTATTCATTGCAGGAGACGGTTGCGGGCATGGACGCGCTCGTTGCGCAGGGAAAAATTCGCCGCTGGGGCGTATCAAACCTCGATTACGATGATATGCAGGAAATCTGGCAGGCGGACGGCGACGAACAGTGCGCGACCAATCAGGTGCTCTACCATCTGGCCTCCCGCGGTATTGAACATGACCTGCTGCCGTGGTGCCAGCAGCAGCGGCTGCCGGTGATGGCATATTGTCCGCTGGCTCAGGCCGGTCGACTGCGCAATGGACTTTTAAATCATTCCGTTGTGAAAAATATTGCGCAGGAGCGGGGCGTAACCGCGGCGCAGATTCTGCTGGCGTGGGTGATTAGCCACCGGGGCGTAATGGCGATCCCGAAAGCGTCAAGCATTGAGCATGTCAGGCAAAATGCCGCGGTGCTGGATATTGTGCTGAACGATGAGGAGCTTGCGCTTCTGGATAACGCCTACCCGGCGCCAGCCAGAAAAACGCCGCTGGATATGGTCTGAACAAGCGTTAAAGAAAAGCCCCGACTTCGCGGGGCTTCAGCTGCCATCCGGCAGATATGGCGCACACGCGGTTAACCCGTGGGCCAACCTTTCTGGCGTTAGCGTTTCACCACGCGAAGGGTTTGCGTCAGGCGCGAAGGTTTCTCTTCGCTGGCCTTCTGCGTTTCGGTCACGCAGCAGGTTTCTACACAAACGAAGGTCTTGTAACCATCATCCGGCATGTCGCCCATGCTGACGGAAAGCGCCGGGCCCGGGTTCCAGGCCACTACGTTGCTGTTGTGATGATGCGTAACGTCGATGTTGCGGTTCAGCGCATCGTCATGAATCACGCTGCAGGTTTCGGCATTCAGATAGACGCGGTCGGTACGATCGGGAAAAGTCTCTGTGCCGTTGCTTAATACGCCTTCTTCCGCATTTTTCACTTTATCAATATAACGGTCGCCCAGACCGCTGACTTTCACTGCCGCAATGTCGCCGACGTTGAAATAGGTATGCAGGGCTGACGTGGTTTCAAATTCGCCGTGCGCTTCCAGCTCAATTTCGCAGGTTTTGCCCAGCTTAAAGCGCGCCAGCAGGGTGAACTCGTGCGGCCAGTACTGGCGGGTGGCGTCGCTGCTTTTCAGTGCAAAGGTCAGCACCACGCCGTTGTCGTCTTCATCGTGCCCTTTCAGGGCCCACGGCAGGTTGCGGGCGAAGCCGTGGGAGGGCAGACCCTGCTGAGCAGAAGGACCAAACCACGGCCAGCAAATCGGCACGCCGCCGCGCAGGGCAACGCCGTTTTTAAATGGGGTGTTGCCGCTGAGCCACAGGACTTCTTCTTCGCCAGCGGGCTTCCAGGAGAGCAGGTGAGCGCCCTGGAAAGCCACGGACGCTTTCACCTGCGGATGGTCAACGACGATCAGCTCCAGGTCATCAAGCTGGCGGCGGGAAAGTACAGGGGTAAGCTGTTCGATAACCGGGAGGGCAAAAATTTTATTAATCATTACGCAATCCTTTATCTTCAGACAAAAAAAAGAGCGACCGAAGTCGCTCTTACAGATTACTGTCTCATCTCAACTTATTTGGAGATGTGAGCAATCAGGTCCAGAACCTTGTTGGAGTAACCAGTTTCGTTATCGTACCAGGAAACCAGTTTCACAAAGTTGTCGTTCAGAGCGATACCCGCTTTGGCGTCGAATACGGAAGTGCAGATTTCACCGTTGAAATCGGTGGATACCACGTCGTCTTCGGTGTAGCCCAGAACGCCTTTCATTGCGCCTTCGGAAGCAGCTTTGATTGCTTTCTTAATTTCTTCATAAGAAGCAGCTTTTTCCAGACGAACGGTCAGGTCAACAACGGATACGTTCGGAGTCGGAACGCGGAACGCCATACCGGTCAGTTTGCCATTCAGTTCTGGCAGAACTTTACCTACAGCTTTAGCAGCGCCGGTAGAGGACGGGATGATGTTCTGAGCTGCGCCGCGGCCGCCGCGCCAGTCTTTGTGAGACGGGCCATCAACGGTTTTCTGAGTCGCGGTGGTTGCGTGAACGGTAGTCATCAGACCTTCGATGATGCCGAAGTTGTCGTTGATAACTTTTGCCAGCGGAGCCAGGCAGTTGGTGGTGCAGGATGCGTTGGAAACGATGTCCTGGCCTTCGTATTTGTCAAAGTTAGCGCCTTTAACAAACATCGGAGTGTTGTCTTTGGACGGGCCAGTCAGTACGACTTTTTTCGCGCCAGCGGTGATGTGTTTACGAGCGGTTTCGTCGGTCAGGAAGATACCGGTTGCTTCAGCAACAACGTCAACACCCACTTCGTCCCACTTCAGGTTAGCCGGGTCACGCTCAGCGGTAACACGGATTTTTTTACCGTTAACGATCAGATGACCGTCTTTCACTTCAACGGTACCGTTGAAACGGCCGTGAGTGGAGTCATACTTCAGCATGTAAGCCATGTAGTCAGCGTCTAACAGATCGTTGATTGCAACGATCTCGATGTCAGAACGTTCCTGAGCAGCACGGAAAACAATGCGACCGATACGGCCAAAACCGTTGATACCTACTTTGATAGTCATATATTCCACCAGCTATTTGTTAGTGAATAAAAGGTTGCCTGTAAAATTACAAAAACCTTACGCAGCGTCAAGCGGAATCGTGTCAATCATTGCGACAAATCAATCCAGAGCATGCCTTTGCGCGGTCGATTTATCCCACTTTCCCTTTGAGCCCAATTCCATATGGGGGCTGCGCCCGGAATTTTAAAGGTCACTGAAGATAAAAATGTGATATTCATCACAATTGTGTGGCTGCCTTTTGGCGTCGCCTAAGTTTAGAACAAAAGTGCACGCTTCATTGTTAATATTTTGTTAGAATTGACGTGAAAAGTTGTCCTTTCACAGCGAGAAGCAAGCCAATGTCGAATAAACCCTCTTCGGACGAGCTCAAAAAAAATTTGAGCGAGATGCAGTTTTACGTGACGCAGAATCACGGTACTGAACCGCCGTTCACCGGGCGGTTGCTCCACAACAAACGCGATGGCGTCTACCACTGCCTGGTGTGTGATGCCGCGCTGTTTCACTCGCAAACCAAGTATGATTCCGGCTGCGGCTGGCCAAGCTTTTATGAGCCCGTCAGCGATGACGCTATCCGCTACCTTAATGATTACTCCCACGGTATGCAGCGCACGGAAATTCGCTGCGGAAACTGCGATGCTCACCTTGGGCACGTATTCCCGGATGGTCCACAGCCCACCGGAGAGCGTTTTTGTGTTAATTCGGCCTCATTAAGCTTCACCAATGATGAAAACGGTGAGCAAATTAAGGGTTGAAAAAACGATTCAGCAAATTATTCCAAACGGGGTTGGCGGAAGATGGAAATTGAGCGGATTATTGACGGTATGACGCCGGAAGTTTATCAGCGCCTGGCGACGGCGGTTGAGCTGGGTAAATGGCCGGACGGCGTGGCGTTGACTGACGAACAGAAAGAGAACTGTCTGCAGCTGGTGATGCTCTGGCAGGCGCGATACAACGTTGACGCGCAGCATATGACCATCGATACCAACGGGCAGATGGTGATGAAGAGTAAACAGCAGCTGAAAGTTGACTTCGGCATTACGCCGCAGCCTATCGCGACCTTTAAATCCTGAGACTGAAAAGGCCTGCGTCAGCCCGGCTAACTGCGCGCCGGGCTCTGAGGCATCACAACGTTACTTCTTGTTCATCATCGCTTTAAGATCGGCGAAGGGGTTATATTTCGCTTCGCCGACGCTTTTCTGCGCATCTTCGCCAGCGACCACCGTCGAGCCATACAGATCGGCTTCGGTGTATTTTGAGTGCTCATGATCGTGACAGTACAGGCACAGCATCTCCCAGTTGCTACCATCTTCCGGGTTATTGGAGTGGTCGTGGTCAATATGGTGTACCGTCAGTTCACGCAGGTTTGAATAGACAAACTCTCGCGAGCAGCGTCCGCAGACCCAGGGGAAGAGCTTCAGCGCTTTTTCGCGGTAACCGACTTCCAGACGGGCGTAGTTTTTCGGGATATAAGCCATAATACCCATGCCTTTTGTTGCAAATGAAAAGCTGCGCCGGAGCCGGCGCAGCGGAATGGGGTTATCATAACCTATTGTGCTGGCGCTGACACCGCGCAGATCAGCGTTTGATCCCCAATGACTCGGCCAGCTGTTTCGCTAACTGATTCTGGTCATCGGCGCCGTACTCCCAGAACATCGCGCCACCCAGCCCCTTGCTCTTGATGTAGTCAGCCTTGATGGCCACCGAGCGCGGGTTCTCATACGAAAGCGCAAAGAGGGCTTGACCGTCGGCGGACTGCACCGACAGCCACGGTACCTTCGCTTCATCATCCCAATGCTGAGTAAAGCGCTTCTGCGGATCGTTGATTAACTTCGCCACGATATCGTTATATTTCACATAGGTATCTTTGGTCAGATCGACGCCCAGCGATTCGAACAGCTCAATCTGTTGAGCCGCAAAGTAGGGGCGGGTGGCCGGGTTTTTCTGCGCGTCCGGCTTGCTCCAGTCAATACCCGGCTCGACGGCGCGTTTGGGTATCCGGCCATAGAAACCAATCCCCAGGTTCATCTGGCTCGCCTTTAGACCGGCGGCAAGGTAGTTGTTCACTATAAAGTCCGCGCTGTACTTATCCGCTTCGGCGACCGTCGGCCAGCGGGTTGAATCATACAGGTTGGAATTGAAGTACTGGGTACCGTAGGCCAGGTCGTAGGTCATCAGGTTGATGTAGTCGAGCGATGGTGCAATGGCTTTGACGTCCACCCAGCTTTTTGGGCTCTCCGCGTTGGCGCCTACGGCGATGGTCACCAGTTTTTTATTACCGACCGCCGCGCGCAGCTCTTTCAGCAGGGCGGTAAAATTATCGCGATCGGCCGGTTGGCTGGCGACCAGCCCCCACGCGCCGTTGACCGGATACTCCCAGTCCAGATCGATCCCATCGAGACCGTATTTTTCAATAATCGCCTGAGCGGACTGAATAAACACCGCCCGGGTTTCCTTCGTCGCCGCCGCGCCGGAGAATCCGCGCGCTCCCCAGCCGCCGACGGAAAGCAAGACTTTCAGGTTCGGGTTCTGCTGGCGCAAGCGGGGGATTTTCTGTAAATCAGCCTGCACTTTCGGCGACAGCCAAATTTGATGCAGCTTGCTCGGATCTTTCAGGGCGGTGTTGGTTTCGTCTTTTTCATCGTTGTAAACCAGACCAAACGAGTAGTTGAGATGGGTAATCTGGCGTACGTCCAGTTTATCAATATCGCCGCCTGGACCGGCAGTGACGTCGCCGCCGCCGTTAAAGTAGCCGACGGACATCAGTGAGTTAGCGGAAACAACGCTCGCGCAGAGCAGGGGTAAAGCTGCCAGTAAAGGCAAAAGTTTCATAGCGGATCCTCTTTGACTTAAAAGTGACATTGAAAAGCAAACACGCCACGGAAATGGCGTGGCGAAAAAAACAGCTCGTGCAGCCTAGCATCTTCCGCTGCGCAAAAATGCGAAGCGGTTCACGGCTGCATTAGCGAAGCGGTAGTGAGACGACGTCCTTTTCTTCACTTCAATCATCTCCCTCGACGAATTTTACCGTATTTGTGATCTGAGTTGTGAAATGCAGATCAATATCTGTGTTTTAAAGATTTAATATTGACCTCAAAGATTCTGTGGTTAAGTATGGCCTTCACTGATGCAAAATCATTAAACAAAGGAAAACGCAATGAAAGCACTGGCAAGATTTGGTAAGGCCTTTGGCGGCTATAAGATGATTGATGTTCCGGAGCCGGCGTGCGGACCGGATGACGTGGTGATTGAAATCAAAGCCGCCGCCATCTGCGGCGCGGATATGAAACACTACAACGTGGACAGCGGCTCCGATGAATTTAACTCCATTCGCGGTCACGAATTTGCCGGTGCAATTGTCCGGGTTGGCGAAAAGGTCAAGGACTGGAAGGTCGGCCAGCGGGTGGTTTCTGACAACAGCGGGCACGTCTGCGGCGTGTGTCCGGCCTGCGAACAGGGCGATTTTCTGTGTTGTACAGAAAAAGTGAATTTAGGCCTGGACAACAATACCTGGGGCGGCGGATTTTCGAAATACTGCCTGGTGCCGGGGGAGATCCTCAAAATTCATCGCCACGCGCTGTGGGAAATCCCGCCGGGCGTTGATTACGAAGAAGCTGCGGTGCTGGATCCTATCTGTAATGCCTATAAATCGCTCGCCCAACAATCCAGGTTTCTTCCCGGTCAGGACGTGGTGGTTTTCGGTACCGGTCCATTAGGGCTATTTGCCGTACAGATGGCGCGCATTATGGGGGCCGTTAATATCGTGATGGTCGGTCTGGAAGAGGACGTCGCGGTGCGTTTCCCTGTTGCCAAAGCGCTCGGGGCAACGGCGGTCGTCAACGGTTCATCCGAAGATGTGGTCGCCCGCTGCCAGGCAATCTGCGGCAAAGATAATCTGGGGTTGGTTATCGAATGTTCCGGCGCCAATATCGCTCTCAAACAATCCATTGAAATGCTGCGCCCCAACGGTGAAGTGGTACGCGTAGGTATGGGCTTCAAAGCGCTGGACTTCTCCATCAACGATATCACCGCGTGGAACAAAAGCATCATCGGGCATATGGCCTATGACTCTACGTCCTGGCGCAACGCCATTCGCCTGCTCGCCAGCGGCGCTATCAAAGTCAAACCAATGATCACGCACCGCATTGGCCTGTCGCAATGGCGCGAAGGGTTTGACGCCATGGTCGATAAAACCGCCATCAAAGTCATCATGACTTACGACTTTGATGAATAACCCCCGTGATAAAAAGGAACGTTATCCGATGGAACAGATAGCAAAACCGCACTGCGGCGCCAGGCTGGATCGCCTGCCTGACTGCCGCTGGCACTCTTCAATGTTTGCCATGGTCGCTTTCGGATTACTGGTCTGCTGGAGTAATGCCGTTGGTGGATTAATTCTCGCGCAGTTAAAAGAGCTCGGCTGGACCGACAATTCGACTACCGCCACGTTCTCCGCCATTACCACGGCAGGTATGTTTCTCGGCGCGCTCGGCGGCGGCATCATCGGCGATAAAATTGGGCGTAAAAACGCGTTTATTTTGTATGAAGCGATTCATATTATCGCCATGGTCATTGGGGCGTTTTCCCCGAATATGAGCTTCCTTATTGCCTGTCGTTTTGTCATGGGCGTGGGATTAGGCGCGCTGCTGGTGACCTTATTTGCCGGTTTCACCGAATATATGCCCGGCAGAAATCGCGGAACATGGTCCAGTCGGGTCTCGTTTATCGGTAACTGGTCTTATCCGCTCTGTTCGCTGATCGCGATGGCATTAACGCCGCTAATTAGCGCGGAATGGAACTGGCGCGTGCAGCTGTTGATCCCGGCCGCGTTGTCGCTGATAGCTACCGTGATTGCCTGGCGCAGTTTCCCTGAGTCCCCCCGCTGGCTGGAGTCGCGCGGGCGCTATGTGGAAGCTGAGGAGATAATGCGGGCCATTGAAGGGCGGGTGGCTCGGCAGACGGGCAAGTCGCTGCCGCCGGTAGTTATCGATGATGATGGTAAACCGCCGCGCGCCGTTCCTTATTCGGCCTTATTAACGGGCGCATTGCTGAAACGGGTTATTTTAGGCTCCTTCGTGCTGATAGCCATGAACGTCGTCCAGTACACCTTAATTAACTGGCTACCGACGATATTTATGACCCAGGGTATTAATCTGAAAGACTCTATTGTCTTAAATACCATGAGTATGTTCGGCGCGCCGTTCGGGATTTTTATCGCCATGCTGGTGATGGATAAAATTCCCAGAAAGACGATGGGTGTAGGTCTGTTAGTGTTAATTGCCGCGCTGGGATATATCTATTCGCTGCAAACCAGCATGCTGCTGATTACGTTAATTGGCTTCTTCCTGATTACGTTTGTCTATATGTACGTCTGTTACGCCTCGGCGGTTTATGTTCCGGAAATATGGCCGACTGAAGCGAAGCTTCGCGGGTCGGGTCTCGCGAACGCGGTGGGGCGAATCAGCGGTATCGCCGCGCCTTATGCGGTGGCGGTACTGCTTAACGGCTATGGCGTAACTGGTGTGTTTGTGCTGCTGGGGGCCGTCTCTATTATTGTCGCTATCGCTATTGCAACCATCGGAATTGAAACCAAAGGCGTCTCTGTCGAAAGTCTCGGTATTGATGCAGTTACCAGCAAATAATATTGACGGGAAATAAAATGAAAAATTCAAAAGCGATATTAAAAACACCGGGCACGATGAAAATTATCGCTGCCGATATCCCGGTACCCAAAGAACATGAAGTGCTGATCAAAATTGAATACGTCGGAATTTGCGGTTCAGATGTCCACGGTTTTGAGTCGGGGCCCTTTATTCCGCCGAAAGACCCTAATCAGGAAATTGGTCTGGGACACGAATGCGCCGGTACGGTGGTGGCCGTAGGCAAGCGCGTAAGCAAATTTAAGCCGGGCGACCGGGTGAATATTGAACCCGGCGTGCCGTGCGGCCACTGCCGCTACTGCCTGGAAGGAAAATACAATATCTGTCCCGACGTCGACTTTATGGCCACGCAGCCAAATTATCGCGGCGCGCTAACCCACTATTTATGCCATCCGGAGAGCTTCACTTACAAACTGCCCGATAACATGGACACCCTTGAAGGCGCTTTGGTGGAGCCTGCGGCGGTTGGCATGCATGCCGCAATGCTGGCGAACGTCAAGCCGGGCAAGAAAATCGTCATACTTGGCGCAGGCTGTATTGGCTTAATGACCCTGCAGGCATGCCTTTGCCTGGGGGCAAGCGACATCGCGGTGGTTGATGTGCTGGAAAAACGCCTTGCCATGGCCGAACAACTCGGAGCCAAAGTCGTTATCAACGGCGCGAAAGAGGACACCGTTGGGCGTTGCCAGCAGTTCTCCGGCGATATGGGGGCCGATGTTGTTTTTGAAACGGCCGGGTCTGCCATCACCGTTAAGCAGGCTCCTTACCTGGTGATGCGCGGAGGAAAAATCATGATCGTCGGTACGGTTCCCGGTGATTCAGCCATCAATTTCCTCAAAATTAACCGTGAGGTCTCGATTCAGACCGTCTTCCGCTATGCCAACCGCTATCCGGTCACCATAGAAGCGATCTCCTCCGGGCGTTTCGATGTGAAATCGATGGTGACGCATATTTATGATTTTGAGGATGTTCAGCGCGCGTTTGATGAATCCGTTAATAACAAACGCGAGATTATTAAAGGCGTTATTAAAGTTAACCATTAATGTATTGCAAAGGGAGAAACAACCATGCTGGCAGATATTAAATATTGGGAAAGCGATGCCCAGAATAAACATTATGCGATTGCCCACTTTAACGTGTGGAATGCGGAAATGCTGATGGGAGTTATTGATGCAGCGGAAGAGGCTAAGTCGCCGGTGATTATCTCTTTCGGTACCGGATTTGTGGGCAATACCTCGTTTGAAGATTTTTCGCATATGATGGTTTCGATGGCCAAAAAGGCGTCGGTTCCGGTGATTGCTCACTGGGACCACGGGCGCAGCATGGAGATAATCCACAACGCCTGGGTCCACGGCATGAATTCGCTGATGCGCGACGCTTCAGCCTTTGATTTTGAAGAGAACATTCGCCTGACCAAAGAGGCGGTGGATTTCTTCCATCCGCTGGGTATTCCGGTTGAGGCGGAGCTGGGGCATGTGGGGAATGAAACGGTCTACGAAGAAGCGCTGGCGGACTATCACTATACCGACCCGGATCAGGCGGCGGAGTTCGTCGAGCGTACCGGCTGCGATTCGCTGGCGGTGGCGATTGGCAACCAGCACGGCGTCTATACCTCAGAACCGAAATTGAATTTTGATGTAGTGAAACGCGTGCGCGAGGCGGTATCCGTTCCGCTGGTGCTACACGGCGCGTCCGGCATTAGCGACGCGGATATTAAGCAGGCCATTTCGTTAGGTATTTCGAAGATTAACATCCATACCGAACTGTGCCAGGCGGCGATGGCGGCGGTACAGGAGAACCACAATCAGCCGTTCCTGCACGTAGAACGTGAAGTTCGCAAAGCGGTGAAAGCGCGCGCGCTGGAGAAGATCAAACTGTTTGGTTCTGACGGGAAAGCGGAATGACAATATGGATAATATCGAGGTTATTTGTCTGGGTGCGGCTATCGTAGATATTCCTCTGCAGCCGGTGAGTAAAAATATCTTTGATGTCGACTCTTATCCGTTAGAACGCATCGCCATGACCACCGGGGGAGATGCCATTAATGAGGCCACTATTATTTCCCGACTCGGTCACCGAACAGCATTAATTAGCCGGATAGGGAACGACGCAGCAGGACATTTTATTCTTGAACACTGCCGCCGGGAGAATATTGATATCCATAGCCTGAAGCAGGATAGCGAAATCGATACCTCAATCAACGTGGGCTTAGTCACCGCCGATGGCGAGCGTACTTTTGTGACTAACCGCAACGGGAGCCTGTGGAAGCTGAATATTAACGATGTTGATTTTGACCGCTTCTCTCAGGCAACGCTGCTGTCGCTGGCGAGCATTTTTAATAGCCCGCTGCTCGACGGCAAAGCGTTAACGGAGATCTTCATTCAGGCCAAAGCGCATGGGTTAATTATTTGCGCCGATATGATTAAGCCGCGGCTTAACGAAACCCTTGAGGATATTCGTGAGGCGCTGAGCTACGTCGATTATCTGTTTCCCAATTTTGCCGAGGCAAAACTGCTCACCGGCAAAGAGACGCTGGATGAGATTGCCGACTGTTTCCTGAGCTGCGGCGTAAAAACGGTCGTCATCAAGACCGGTAAGAGAGGCTGCTTTATTAAGCGTGCCGATATGAAAATGGCGGTTCCGGCGGTTTCTGGCATTACCGCCATCGACACCATTGGCGCGGGGGACAATTTTGCCTCGGGATTTATCTCCGCGCTGCTGGAAGGCAAGCCGCTGCGCGACTGCGCGCTGTTTGCTAACGCAACGGCCGCGATCTCGGTGCTTAGCGTAGGCGCCACCACGGGCGTGAAGAACAGAAAGCTGGTTGAACAACTTCTCGACGAATACGAAGGGTAATAGCAGCAGATGAAAATGATTCCTTTAGGCAGTACGGATATGACGCTTTCCCGCATGGGATTAGGCACATGGGCCATTGGCGGAGGCCCGGCATGGAACGGCGATCTCGACCTGCAGATATGTATCGATACCATTGTTGAGGCACATCGCTGCGGGATCAATCTGATTGATACCGCGCCGGGCTACAACTTCGGCAACAGCGAAGTGATTGTCGGCCAGGCGCTTAAACAGCTTCCGCGCCGTGAAGTCGTCGTCGAAACCAAATGCGGTATCGTCTGGGAGCGGACGGGTAGCCTGTTTAACAAGGTCGGCGATCGCCAGCTGTACAAAAACCTGACGCCCGAGTCGATTCGCGAAGAGGTGGAGGCCAGCCTGCAAAGGCTGGGTATCGACACCATTGATATCTATATGACCCACTGGCAGTCGGTGGAGCCCTGCTTTACGCCAATTGCGGAGACCGTCGCCACGCTGAACGCGCTAAAGAAAGAGGGCAAGATTCGCGCCATCGGCGCGGCGAATGTCGATGTCGGGCATATCAGGGAGTACCTCAAACACGGCGAGCTGGATATCGTGCAGGCCAAGTACAGCATTCTTGACCGGGCGCTGGAAGCCGAGCTGCTGCCGCTCTGTCAGCAGAACGGTATTGTGGTGCAGGTCTACTCGCCGCTTGAACAGGGGCTACTGACCGGCACTATCGGCCGCGATTATGTTCCCGGCGGCGCGCGCGCTAATAAGGTCTGGTTCCAGCGGGAAAATATGCTGCGCGTGATTGATATGCTTGAGCAGTGGCAGCCGCTGTGCGAAAAATACCGCTGCACCATCCCCGCGCTGGCGCTGGCGTGGATTTTAAAGCAAAGCGATTTAATCACCTTACTCAGCGGCGCCACGGCGCCCGAACAGGTGCGTGAGAATATTGCCGCGCTGACCATCGCTCTGACGGATGATGATTCATTATTGATGAGACGAATGGCGGAAGCGGTGGAGACAAAATAAGAGCGGCATCATTGACCTCTGTTTCTGTGTAAAAGAATATTGGAATCTGCTATTCGGACATGTTATTTTGAAAACAAACATATCCTGGCAGAAGCCAGGGGGTTATTACTTTGCGGGAAACAGAGGTGTTATCGTGGCGGCAAAAGATAGGATTCAGGCCATTAAGCAAATGGTGACTAACGATAAGAAAGTGGCGGTTTCTAATTTAAGCGCAATTTTTCAGGTCACTGAGGAAACCATACGCCGCGATCTGGAAAAGCTCGAAGATGAAGGTTTTTTGACCCGAACGTACGGCGGTGCGGTATTAAATACCAGTGCTTTATCCGACAATATTCATTTTTATAAACGGGCAAAGTCTCATTTTGAAGAGAAGCGAATTATTGCCCGTAATGCCTTGCCGTTTATTAAAAATAAAACCACCATGGCTGCCGATTCCAGCAGTACGGCGATGGAGTTATTAAAGCTGCTAAAGGAGAGAAACGATCTCACGCTGTTAACCAACTCGGCGGAAGCATTTCATGAGCTGGCGCAGTCGGAAATAAATGTTGTTTCGACCGGCGGAGAACTGAATAAGAACACGCTGTCGCTGCAGGGGCGAATCACCAAGGAAATTATCAGTCGTTATCATGTAGATATTATGGTAATGAGCTGCAAAGGCCTCGATATGCAGAGCGGGGCGCTTGACTCTAACGAAGCGGAAGCGGAAATCAAGAAAACCATGATTCGCCAGGCAGCCGAAGTAGCTCTGCTGGTCGATCACTCCAAATTCGATCGTAAAGCGTTCGTCCAGTTGGTGGATTTTAGCCATATTAATTACCTGATCACTAATAAGGCGCCGGGTGCACAGTGGATTGCATTCTGTAAAGAAAATAATATTCAACTGGTTTATTAACTTCGCCGTTGGTGGTGTCGATATTGTTTTCGTTTGCACCTGGGTAATGCCATAAAAATTTAATGATGACGGACAGCGCGGCAAAAGTGACCCTGCCGCCAACGCCATACTTTATAATTTAGCTGAATTTGAGGCATCCAGATGGAACAATGTGACCCTATCGGCGCAAGATTAGACCGCTTACCCTTGTCGCGATTTCATTTTCGTATTTTTGGCATTATTAGTTTTAGTTTATTAATCACCGGTTTCCTCAGCTATTCCGGTAACGTGGTGCTGGCAAAATTAGTCAGCAACGGCTGGTCAAATAATTATCTCAATGCGGCATTTACCTCGGCGCTGATGTTTGGCTACTTTATCGGCTCGCTGACCGGTGGTTTTATGGGGGACTATCTCGGACGGCGCAAAGCTTTTCGCGTCAATTTACTGATCGTCGGGATCTCTGCCTGTGCGGCAACCTTTGTGCCCAATATGTACTGGCTTATCTTATTCCGCTGTCTGATGGGCTGCGGGATGGGCGCGCTGATTATGGTGGGCTATGCCTCATTTACCGAATTTATACCGCCCGCGGTACGTGGCAAATGGTCCGCCCGACTGTCGTTTGTCGGCAACTGGTCGCCCATGCTGTCGGCGGCCATCGGCGTTGTAGTGATCGCTTTTTTAAGCTGGCGGATGATGTTTCTGCTCGGGGGGGCGGCTATGCTGTTGGCCTGGTATCTGTCGGGGATGTATTTTATTGAATCCCCACGCTGGCTGGCCGGCAAGGGACAACGACATGCGGCTGAAGAACACCTCCGGCAGGTGGAGTCGCAAATCGAGAAAGAGAAAAACATCACATTACCGTCCTGGCAGAGTACTGCCCCGGTTGCGGAGCCGTGCGCGGAAAGCGGCTCTTTCTGGCTGCTGTTTAAAGGTCAGATGCTGCGGCGAACGCTGGTGGCGATCGCGGTACTGATCGCCATGAACATTTCGCTCTATACCATCACGGTGTGGATCCCAACGATTTTCGTCAATTCGGGGATCGACGTGACGAAATCTATCTTGATGACCGCGATAATGATGGTTGGGGCGCCGGTGGGGATATTTATCGCCGCGCTGATTATCGACCGTTTTCCGCGGCGATTATTTGGCTCATTTCTACTGATAATTATTGCGGTGCTCGGCTACGTCTATTCGATTCAAACCGCAGAGTGGGCCATCTTAAGCTATGGTCTGGTGATGATATTTTTCCTGTACATGTACGTCTGCTTTGCTTCAGCGGTATATGTGCCGGAGCTGTGGCCAACGCATCTCCGTCTGCGCGGTTCAGGTTTTGTTAACGCGGTAGGCAGAATTGTCGCCGTATTTACCCCTTACGGCGTCGCTATCCTGCTGACCCGCTACGGCGCGATTACCGTATTTATGGTTCTTGGTTTATTGCTGGCGCTTTGCGCGCTGATTCTGTTTTGTTTTGGCATCGAAACGCGCAACGCGTCGCTGGAAGAGATTTCCGCTCTGGCCTGAGATAACGCGCCGACAGAACAATGCCTGTCGGCGTATTTTATGCGTGGGTTTCCAGCCAGTCGTCAAGGGTATAGAGAGTTGCGCCCGCGGCGGCCATCTCCATAAACGCCAGATTGCTATCCTGCGGCTGAATATTCACCCCGCGGCAGCCGTCGGTAATCACGTTGACGGTGTAGCCCAGATTGAGGGCGTCAAGCACGGTAAACTTGACGCAGTAGTCGGTGGCGAGACCCAGCACCGTTAGCTCGCTGATGCCGCGCTCGCGCAGCCACGCATCGAGCTGCGTTTTCTGCCGGTGGCCGTTGTCGAAAAAGGCGCTGTAGCTGTCAATGGCCGGATTTTCCCCTTTGTGGAACACGGCGGCAATAGCCTGCTGTTTGAGCAGCGGATGCAGCGACGCGCCTTCGCTATTCTGCACGCAGTGATCCGGCCAGAACGTCTGCGCCAGGCCATCAAGCTCGCCCTGGGTATAGGGTTCGACCTGATGCTGACTGGCAAAGCTGCCGTGGTTCGCCGGGTGCCAGTCCTGGCTGGCAACCACCGTTTCGCCCCGCGCCGTGCTCCAGGCGATAAGCTGGTTGGCGACGTCCACCGTGCTGTCGCCCTGCGGGACGGCTAGCGCGCCGCCGGCGCAGAAATCATTTTGTAAATCGACCAGTAGCAGCGCGCGCTGGGTCATGTGCTTCTCCTTACTCATCGGGTGTCAGTTCGCCGCGCAGATTCTCCTGCATGGCGTGACGGATAGCCGCTACGTCCAGATCCTGGCTCAGCAAATAGTGTAGCTTGGTCAGTGTGGCCTCGACGGTCATATCAAATCCGCTAATCACGCCAGCCTGCGCCAGCGCGTTGCCGGTGGCGTAGCCGCCCATGTTGACCTTGCCGGACATACACTGGGTCAAATTAATCACCACGATACCGCGCTGGCTGGCTTCGGCCAGGACCTGAATAAACTCGCCGTTCTGCGGCGCGTTACCGACGCCATAGGAGCGCAGGATCAGCGCTTTGACCGGCTGGCGCAGGAAGTTGCGCACCACGTCGGCGGAAATGCCGGGATAAATCGTCACCACGCCAATCGGCTGCGGCGTGATAGGGTGCACCACCAGCTCGCCGCTGCCGTGCGGCGCGGGAGGCGTGCCGAGCCGGCGAATATGGATACCGGCTTCCAGCAGCGGCGCCAGGTTGGGCGAGGCGAAGGCGTTAAAGCCGTCGGCATGGGCCTTCGTCGTGCGGTTGCCGCGGTAGAGGCGATTATTGAAGAACAGCGACACTTCGTTAATCGGATAGTTGGCGGCGACGTACAGCGCGTTGAGCAGGTTAATCTGGCCATCAGAGCGCAGTTCGGCAAGCGGGATTTGTGACCCTGTCACAATGACCGGTTTTCCCAGATTCTCCAGCATGAAGGAGAGCGCCGAGGCGGTAAACGCCATGGTGTCCGTGCCGTGGAGGATCACGAAACCATCGTACTGGTCATAATGGTCGCGAATATCGTCGGCGATATGCTGCCAGTCTTCCGGCGTCATATCGGAAGAGTCCATTAACGGGGCGTATTCATGAATGGTGAAGTCCGGCATCTCCGGGCGGTGAAACTCGGGCATCAACGCCAGCTGGCGCTGTAAATGGCCGGAAACGGGGATATAGCCGTGTTCAGAACGCTGCATACCAATGGTGCCGCCGGTATAGGCAACGTAAATAGATTTCTTCTGCATAGCATCGCTTAGGTTAAACGTAGACAGGCGCAGTATAGAGGGGCGGAAGAAAAAATAAAGTAAATGCCGCCCCACGGGATGGGGCGGCAGAGGATTAACGAATATTGGCGCAGGTTAAGCAGAACGCGTAGCGGTTCTGCGGATCGTTGAATGCCGCCAGCTTATCGCTCTCGGTTTTCACCGCATTGGCCGCCGCGGCGACCGGTGCGGGCAGATACGCCTGGACCGCTGCCGGCAGCGCCGCGCGAACGGAACCCGTCAGGCTATCCACCACCATCGAAAAGAAGGTCGGTTCTTCCTGATAGTAGTTGATATGCCACTGTTTCAGCTTCGCCAGCTCGGCGGCTTTTGCCACTGCATCGTCAAAGTCGCCAAGGCTATCGACCAGGCCGTTCGCTTTTGCATCTTCACCGGTCCAGACGTGGCCCTGAGCGATTTGGTCAATTTTCTCCGGCGTGCTCTTACGCGCGTTCGCCACCAGGGTGATAAAACGCTTGTAGCCGTTTTCGATGCTGAGCTGCATCAGCTGTTGCACTTCCGGAGGCAGCGCTTTGGTGGTTGAGACATCAGCCAGCGGCGAGGTGGCCACGCCGTCGGTATGGACGCCAATTGAGCCGAGGGTATCTTCGACGGTATTGATCACCCCAAAGATACCGATAGAGCCGGTAAGGGTGCTGGGGTTGGCGACGATATAATCCGCCGGGGTGGAGATCCAGTAGCCGCCGGAGGCTGCCATGCCGCCCATTGAGACCACCACCGGTTTACCGGCCGCTTTTGCCGCCGCCAGCTCTTCGCGAATCATCTCGGAGGCGCTGACGCTGCCGCCCGGGCTGTTAACCCGCAGCACGATCGCTTTCACTTTCGGATCGAGGCGCGCGTCGCGGATCTGCGCGGCGGTGGTGTCGCCGCCGACGTTACCCGGCGTTTCTTCGCCATCCATAATCGCGCCGTTAGCAAAGATAACCGCTATTGCGGAACCCTGGTCGGCAGGCGTTTTCAGCGTGTAATCGTAGTAGCTGATTGCGCTGTAGTTGTTGTCCTCTTTACTCCAGCCAAACTGTTTAGTCAGCGCTTTTTCCACCTCGGTAGAGGTGCCCAGCGCATCAACCAGCTTGTTATCCAGCGCGTATTTTGCCGTATCGCCATCGACTTTACGCAGGCCGTCAATCACGCCCTGAGCGCCGGGGAACAGCTGCTGAGCGGTGATCTGGCGGTTGGCGGCAATGGTATTGAGGTAGTTTTGCCACAGCTCGCCAATCCAGCGGCTGTCCGCCTCGCGCGCCGCCGGGGACATATCATCGCGGATAAACGGCTCTACCGCTGACTTATAGGTGCCGACGCGGAAAACGTGGGTCGACACTTTGAGCTTGTCGAGCAGCGATTTGTAGTACAGGCCGTTGGTCGCGAAGCCGTGCAGGTCCACTTCGCCCTGCGGCGAGAGCCAGATCTTATTGGCGAAGCTGGCCAGATAGTACTGACCCTGGCTGTAGCTGCTGCCGATGGCATATACCGGCTTGCCGCTATCGCGGAATTCGCGCAGCGCTTTACCGATATACTGCATCGACGGCTGATCGCCGCCGGCAAAGTCCTTCAGATCCAGCACGATACCGGTGATATTGCGGTCGTCTTTCGCCTGGCGAATTGTCTGCACAATGTCGAACAGCGAGTTTTCCTGCAGGCGATCGGAACTGGCGCCAAACAGCTGGCGGCCAATCACGCCAAGCTTGCTGCTGGCCGAGGGTTTATCGACCACCACGCCGGTGATATCCAGCAGCAGCGCGCCGCGGGTAGCGTGCTCTGTCGTTGTACTGCTGAACTGGGCCCAGATGCCGACGCAGGCCAGCACCAGCACCAGGAAAACCACGTTCAGTGCGAGCTGGCGAATGAAATTGAGCACGCGCCATGTCCATTTAAAAAATCCGGCGAGCAGTCGCCAAAGAGTTCGCATGTATTCTCCCTAACCATAATCAAAAATGGGCGAGCCGCAGGGGCTGCCGCGTCTGGCTATCCTAATGAGAGTGCCGTCGGTTGTCAGCAGGAATCACCCGTTGGGCTGTAACAAAATCCTTGCGCATGTTAATTTTATGAAAAATCACATCACAGGAGTTATACAGATGGATGCTCTCGAACTACTGGTTAATCGCCGCAGCGCTTCACGTCTGACCGACCCGGCTCCGGCGGGCGAACAGCTGGAAAACATCCTTCGCGCTGGCCTGCGCGCGCCGGACCACGGGACGCTGCAGCCGTGGCGCTTCTTCATTATTGCCGATGAAGGGCGCGAGCGCTTCAGCCAGCTGCTGGAAAAAGGCGCGGTGGCGGCAGGGGGAGATGAAAAAGCGATTGAAAAAGCGCGCAGCGCGCCGTTTCGCGCGCCGCTGATCATTGCGGTGGTGGCGCACTGTGAAGATCATCCGAAGGTGCCAAAGTGGGAGCAAGAGATGTCGGCGGGCTGTGCGGTGATGGCCATGCAGATGGCGGCCGTGGCGCAGGGGTTTAACGGCATCTGGCGCAGCGGCGCGTTAACCGAAAGCCCGGTTGTACGCGAAGGGTTTGCCTGCCGCGAGCAGGATAAGATCGTGGGCTTTCTCTATCTGGGGACCCCGCAGCTCAAAGCGTCAACCACCATCGCTTTGCCGGATACCGCGCCGTTCGTGACGCGCTTCTGAGTCCGTTCTCGTTATGCCGGGCGGGCCCGGCTCACCGCCTCCTCGGGGGAAGTAGCCCGGCTAAGCGCAGCGCGAGCCGGGTGGAAGCAGTGTCAGTGTATCAGACTTGACACCTTTCCCGGAGGCGGTGCTGGCGCACCAGTCCGGACTACCAAACCGCGGACGGCTGGGAACCCGTAGCCGAGGCAGAGCGTTTCAGACGCCGCCTCCGGGCATTCAACGGCGACGATGTTACTTCTGTCGTTTCGCGAATTCGTCTTTCGCTTTCTGAAGCTGCTGCTGGAAGGCCGGATTGGTATGCAGCGTGGCGACGACCGCCGAACCGACGATACGCGCCGCGTCTACGTCGCTCTGCCAGTGATAGCCGCAGATCACCCGGCTCTCGCCGAGCTCAAAGCCGCGCTTAAGGATTTCATTTTGCCGCTGGGGATTAATCTCAGCCAGCACCAGCGCGGTGGCCCAGCCGATAGAGGTGTGGCCGGAGGGGTAGGAGCCGTTTTTCGACAGCGTATCCTGTTCCTTGGTGTTACAGGTGGCGACGCCATAAAACGCAAATGGGCGAATGCGCATGTACTTCTCCTTCGCTCCTCGCGTCGCCAGGTCGCCGGCATCTTCAATCATGTTGGTGAGCAGCTTGTGCAGCTCCGGCGCATCTTTGGCGGTAATGGGCGAGCCGAAGGCGCCGGAGAAGGCGTTGGCGACGCCGCCGCCGCTCAGGTTGGCGTCTTCAACCGCCAGCTTACCGCGCTCGGTGCCGCGCAGCAGACGGCCTTTCTCATACATCGCCTGATCGTTTAAAAACGCGATACTGCCCACTTCCGGCGGCGGCGGCAGCAGCGTCAGGCTGTCGATGGCCTGGGCGTTGGTCAGGTAGTAGAGATCGGGTTTTGTGGTGACGTCGTTACCGGCGGGAACCAGGGCGAAAGCGTTAAGGGAGAAGAGACTGGCCAGGCAAACGGCGAGAACACGCTTTTTCATGAAAACTTCCTTACGTTGTTATATGTCCAGAGAAAACAGAATTTATGCTTGTCATATTTCTGTCATTTTTTAGTAAAGGGTAAAATTACGTTGAAAAAGCGGGGCCGCATCGCAAAATCGGTTTTTTGTCTGCTTAATGAGCAACCATACGCGATTTCGGACTGTCGCACTTACCACTCCGCCATTTGGGCGCTACCATATCGGGATTGCAATGACAGGAGATGTCCATGAGCGAGCAAGCCATTCGTTTAACGCAATACAGCCACGGAGCCGGTTGCGGGTGTAAAATTTCCCCTAAGGTGCTGGAAACTATCCTGCAAAGCGACCAGGCCAAATTTATCGACCCGAATCTGCTGGTGGGCAACGAAACCAGCGATGATGCCGCGGTCTACGATCTCGGTAACGGCACGTCGATCGTCAGTACTACCGATTTTTTTATGCCGATCGTCGACAACCCGTTCGACTTTGGGCGCATTGCGGCGACCAACGCCATCAGCGATATTTTCGCCATGGGCGGTAAGCCGATTATGGCGATCGCTATTCTCGGCTGGCCCATCAATACCCTGGCGCCGGAAATTGCCCGTCAGGTGGTTGAGGGCGGGCGCTTTGCCTGCCAGCAGGCGGGGATCGCGCTTGCCGGCGGCCACTCCATTGACGCTCCGGAACCCATTTTCGGGCTTGCCGTGACCGGCGTCGTCCCGACCGAGCGGGTGAAGAAAAACAGCACCGCGCAGGCCGGCTGCAAGCTGTATCTCACTAAACCGCTGGGTATTGGCGTGCTGACCACCGCGGAGAAAAAGTCGCTGCTGAAGCCTGAGCACCAGGGGCTGGCGACGGAAACCATGTGCCAGATGAACCTCGTCGGCTCGGCGTTCGCCAACATTGACGGCGTGAAGGCGATGACCGACGTCACCGGCTTCGGGCTTCTGGGCCACCTGAGCGAAGTGTGCCGCGGCGCGGGCGTACAGGCGCAGCTTACCTATGCGGATATCCCGAAATTGCCCGGCGTCGAAGCCTACATCGCGGCGGGTGCGGTGCCGGGCGGTACCGGGCGTAACTTTGCCAGCTACGGCCATTTGATGGGCGACATGCCGCCAGCGTGGCGCGATCTGCTGTGCGATCCGCAAACCTCCGGCGGTCTGCTGCTGGCGGTAACGCCGGAAGCCGAGGCTGAGGTGCAGGCTGCCGCCGCTGAGTTTGGTATCACGCTTACCGCTATCGGCGAGCTGGTTACCGCCCGCGGCGGACGCCCCATGATCGAGATCCGTTGATTTCATGCGGCTGTTTATTGCAGAAAAACCGAGTCTCGGTCGCGCCATCGCCGATGTGCTGCCAAAACCGCATCGCAAAGGCGACGGCTACATTGAGTGCGGTAACGGGCAGGTGGTCACGTGGTGCATCGGCCACCTGCTGGAGCAGGCCCAGCCCGACGTCTACGATGCGCGCTATGCGCGCTGGAACCTGCTCGACTTGCCTATCGTGCCGGAAAAGTGGCAGCTGCAGCCTAAACCGTCGGTGACCAAACAGCTTAACGTGATTAAGCGTCTGCTCGGCGATGCGCAGGAAGTCATTCATGCGGGTGACCCGGACAGAGAGGGGCAGCTGCTGGTGGATGAGGTACTTGACTACCTGCAGCTGGCGCCGGAAAAGCGTCAGCAGGTGCAGCGCTGTCTGATTAACGATCTTAACCCGCAGGCGGTGGAGCGGGCGATTAACCGCCTGCGCGCCAACAGCGAATTTGTTCCGCTGTGCGTCTCCGCGCTGGCCCGCGCCCGCGCCGACTGGCTATACGGGATCAATATGACCCGCGCGTACACCATCCTTGGCCGTAACGCGGGTTACCAGGGGGTACTCTCGGTCGGGCGCGTGCAAACGCCGGTGCTTGGCCTGGTGGTACGCCGCGATGAAGAGATTGAAAACTTCGTCGCTAAAGACTTCTTCGACGTCAAGGCGCATATCGTTACCCCCAAGGATGAGCGTTTTGTCGCCACCTGGGTGCCCAGCGAGGCCTGTGAACCGTACCAGGATGAAGAGGGGCGACTGCTGCATCGCTCGCTTGCCGGGCACGTCGTCAAGCGCATTGAGGGCCAGCCGGCGACGGTCACCGCTTATAACGATAAGCGGGACTCTGAGCCAGCGCCGCTGCCATTCTCCCTCTCGGCGCTGCAGATTGAAGCCGCGAAGCGCTTCGGCTTTAGCGCGCAGAACGTGCTGGATATCTGCCAGAAGCTGTACGAAACCCATAAGCTGATTACCTATCCGCGTTCGGATAGCCGCTATCTGCCGGAGGAGCATTTTGCCGGGCGCCATGCGGTGCTGAACGCGATCGGCGTGCACGCGGCGGATCTGCTGCCGCAGCCGGTGGTGGATCCGGAGATCCGTAACCGCTGCTGGGACGATAAAAAGGTCGATGCCCACCACGCGATTATTCCGACCGCCCGCAGTTCGCAGGTTAAACTCAGCGACAACGAAGAAAAGGTTTACGGCCTGATTGCCCGCCAGTATCTGATGCAGTTCTGCCCGGATGCGGTGTTCCGCAAATGCCAGATCGATCTCGATATCGCCAACGGCAAGTTCGTTGCCAAAGCGCGTTTTCTGGCGGAAGCGGGCTGGCGAACCCTGCTGGGCAATAAAGAGCGCGATGAAGAGAACGACGGCATGCCGCTGCCGGTGGTGGCAAAGGATGACGAGCTGCTGTGCGAAAAAGGCGAAGTGGTGGAGCGTCAGACCCAGCCGCCGCGTCATTTTACCGATGCGACGCTGCTATCGGCGATGACCGGTATTGCCCGCTTTGTGCAGGATAAAGACCTGAAGAAGATCCTGCGCGCAACGGACGGCCTCGGTACGGAGGCAACCCGCGCCGGGATTATCGAACTGTTGTTCAAACGCGGCTTCTTAACCAAGAAAGGGCGCTATATCCACTCCACTGACGCCGGGAAGGCGCTGTTTCACTCTTTGCCTGAAATGGCGACGCGCCCGGATATGACCGCCCACTGGGAATCTATTCTGACGCAAATCAGCGAGAAGCAGTGCCGCTATCAGGACTTTATGCAGCCGCTGGTCGGTACCCTGTTCCAGCTTATCGACCAGGCCAGGAGCACGCCGGTACGCCGCTTCCGCGGAATTGTGGCCCCGGGCGACGGCAAGAAGAGCTTTAGTAAGGGGAAAGGCAGAGCCAAAGCGAAAGATAAAAAAAGCGCCGCCGGCCCTGCGGCGGAAAGTCCGCAATAAAAAACCCCGGGAAACCGGGGTTTTTCAATTATGCTCCGAACCCATATACAGGGGTTCATTCAGCGAATGGACTTAAATAACACCCTGCGCCAGCATAGCGTCAGCAACCTTCACGAAACCGGCGATATTCGCGCCGCGTACGTAGTTGGTCTGCTTCGCTTCACCGCCGTATTCAACGCAGGCGTGGTGGATATCCAGCATGATATGGTGCAGACGGGCATCCACTTTCTCCGCTTTCCAGCCCATACGCGCGGCGTTCTGCGCCATTTCCAGTCCTGAAGTGGCGACGCCGCCGGCGTTGGCCGCTTTACCCGGCGCGAACAGCACGCCCGCTTCGAGGAACAGATCGGTCGCCGCGATAGTGGTTGGCATGTTGGCGCCTTCCGCGACGGCCTTCACGCCGTTGGCAATCAGCTGGCGGGCAGCGTCGACGTCCAGCTCGTTCTGCGTGGCGCACGGCAGAGCGATATCCACCGGCACGGACCACGGCTGCTTACCTTCAAGGTAGGTCAGGCCGAACTCGCGCGCGTAATCCGCCACGCGGCCGTGGCAGCGCTCTTTAATGTCGATCAGGCGCGCCAGTTTTTCTTTGGTGAAGCCAGATTCGTCAACCACGGTACCGTTGGAGTCGGAAGCCGTAATCACCCGGGCGCCGAGCTCCATGGCTTTCTCAATCGCGTACTGCGCCACGTTGCCCGACCCGGACACCGCGACGCGAGCCCCTTCAAAGCCCAAACCGTGGCGCTTAAGCATCGCTTCGGTGAAGTAAATCAATCCGTAACCGGTGGCTTCCGGACGAATCAGGCTGCCGCCGAAGGAGAGGCCTTTACCGGTGAAGACGCAGGCGCTGTTGTTGGAGAGCTTACGCATCATTCCGGCCATAAAGCCCACTTCACGACCGCCCACGCCGATATCACCGGCCGGCACGTCGGTATCCGGACCGAGGTGGCGATACAGCTCAGTCATCAGCGACTGGCAGAAACGCATCACTTCGCCATCGCTTTTTCCTTTAGGATCGAAGTCGCTGCCGCCTTTACCGCCGCCCATAGGCAGGGTGGTGAGGGCGTTTTTGAAGGTTTGTTCAAAGCCGAGGAATTTCAGAATCGACAGGTTTACAGAGGGATGGAAACGCATACCGCCCTTATACGGGCCGATGGCGGAGTTGAACTGCACGCGCCAGGCGCGGTTAACCTGAACCTGATTGCGGTCATCAACCCAAACGACGCGGAACTGGATAGCACGCTCCGGTTCAACCAGACGTTCCAGCAAATTCATCTGACGATAGCGCGGATTTTCCTCAAGGAATGGCCACAGGGTGGTCATCACCTCGCGGACCGCCTGAGCAAATTCAGTTTGATTTGGATCGCGCTGTTGAACGCGGGCGAGAAAACCTTCCAGAGTGCACGTCTGATCCATAGATATAAGTTCCCCTTATGGTTGTGGTTGCGTCTATTTATTATGATTCGGCCCTTGAAAAAGCCGATTTTCCGACTATACCATCGGAAATCGTTAGTTAAGCAAGGAAAAATTGTTCAGAAAGCAAAATTTATAATCAGGCGGTGGTCATAATCAAAAACGATGACAACCACCCGATAAAATTAGCGGGAATGGAGAGCGGCGCGCTGGGCGATAAAGGCTTCGAGCAG
The DNA here is from genome assembly GCF_040061575.1 of Klebsiella sp. CB_Kp196. Classification (NCBI taxonomy): domain Bacteria; kingdom Pseudomonadati; phylum Pseudomonadota; class Gammaproteobacteria; order Enterobacterales; family Enterobacteriaceae; genus Klebsiella; species Klebsiella sp. CB_Kp196. The sequence continues at coordinate 71,541 of NZ_JBEAFH010000055.1, read as the reverse complement.
GGGAATATCGGCTGGCGCAAGAGGGAAGGTTAACGCCTCCTGCGGTGAACACCAGCGCAGATGGCTGTGGTAGCGGGCGATGGGTTCGCCGTTAAAATGCGGAACCCACCAGGCGTGAAGATGTATCAGGCGGGCGGACACTTCGCGCTGGTGGCTGGCGATGTAGCATTCCGGCCGGGCGTCGATCGCCAGCTCCTCCTGGAGCTCGCGCGCCAGCGCCTGGGCCTGGGTTTCGCCGGGTTCGACTTTACCGCCGGCCAGTTCCCACATTCCCGGCTGATCCGCGTGGGGCGGCCGCTGCGCCAGCAGAATTTGCCCGTTGCGTTCGATAATGGCGGCAACAACATCAAGGGTTTTTAGCATGTGAATCATCGTTCTGTACGGGATAATGGCCTATTATCACCGTCCTTGTCCCCGTCAAACAACCCTGAATTCACTGGAGAGACTTTGTGCTTGACCGTCATTTGCATCCCCGCCTGAAACCTGTCCTCAACGCCGCCGCCGCCCTGCTGGATCGTCCGGCTATCTCTCCCGATGGCCTGACGCTCTTTGGCTTTGCGATTGGCGTGCTGGCGCTGCCGTTTTTAGCCCTGGGCTGGTATCCGGCGGCGCTGGCGGCGATCGTGCTCAATCGCCTGCTGGATGGCCTGGACGGCGCGCTGGCCCGGCGACGCGGATTGACCGATGCGGGCGGTTTTCTCGATATTTCGCTCGATTTCCTGTTTTACGCCCTGGTGCCGTTTGGCTTTATTCTTGCCGATCCGACGCACAACGCGCTGGCGGGCGGCTGGCTGCTGTTCGCGTTTATCGGCACCGGCAGCAGCTTTCTCGCCTTTGCCGCGCTGGCGGCTAAGCATCAAATCGATAATCCGGGCTACGCCCACAAATCGTTTTATTATCTCGGCGGGCTGACGGAAGGGACGGAAACTATCGCGCTGTTTGTGCTGAGCTGCCTGTTTCCGGCGTGGTTTGCGTGGCTGGCGTGGATGTTTGGCGCACTGTGCTGGCTGACGACCTTTACGCGGGTGTGGAGCGGATACCTTACCCTGAAGCAGGTAAGAGATTGATGGGCGGTTTTTTCCCGGCTCGCGCTGCGCTTAGCCGGGCTACGGGGCCGCAGTCGTCAGCGGTCCGGTGCGCCAGCGCCGTCTTCGGGAAATGCGCCGGGAAGGATGCTTCCCGGCGGTGCATATGGCCAACAGGCGAATTACATACTGCTTTCCGGGCCGCGTTCCCCGCGCGAGACCGGGTTTTTCGGGTTGCTGCTCCACTCGTACCAGCCGCCGTCGTAGACCGAGACGTTGTTCCAGCCCATCGCCCGGGCGTACATAAAGGTTTCTGAGGCGCGCCAGCCGGTACCGCAGTAAAAAGAGACCTGCTGGTTCGGCAGAATATTCCATGATTTCCACATCGCGGCGATATCATCTGCGCTACGCATGGTGCCGTCCGGATTATGGAAATCCTCCATATGGGTGGAGTCGCTTCCGGCATGACCCCAGCGGGCCCCGGCAATCTCCCCCATCGGCTTGATATAGCTGTAGCCGCTGGTGGTGCCGATAAACTCCGGCCAGGAACGAATGCTCACCAGCGAGGCGTCCTGACGGTGCAGCAGGGCGCGAGCCTGCTCGGTATTGAGCATCAGCTGCGGCTGACCCGGGATCGGCGCGCCGAACTCCGGCTCGGGCTTCTGCTTCGGCGGCGTTCCGCGCTCGACCGGCAGCCCGGCGTCGGACCAGGTTTTCCAGCCGCCGTCGAGCAGGCGCACATCCTTCACCCCGGCGTAGAGCATGATCTGCGCCACGCGGGCGGCGGCATACACGTCGCGACCGTACAAAATCACCGTGGTGTCATGGCGAATACCGTGTTTTGCCAGCATCGCTTTAAGCTGCGCGTCGGAGACTTTATTCCATAGCGGCTCGCTCTCCACCTCGTTGGTATCGATATACCCGGCGCCCGGAATATGGCTCAGCAGATAAAACTTCGGCGCGCCCCAGGCGGCCTCGAACACCTTCCAGTGCCCGGCAGGCGCGGCGGTGACCGGTTTACCCTGCTGGAGGTCGTGCAGCCACTGCGGATACACCAGCTGTTCAAAATGCGGCAGCTTCTGCAGGCGGTCCGCCTGGCTCAGGGCGTCGCCGAGCGAGCTGAGGTGAGTGAAACCTGCCGCCTTAAGGCGCGCCGCGACTTTCGCGTTGTCGTCGGCGTTGCCGTACAGCGCAATCGGCGTAGAGGCCTGCAGATTGTGCAGCTTAGCCCAGGCGCTCAGCTGTTCATCGTTCAGCGAGCCAAGCCAGCTGGCGGCGAGGTTGAGCGCCTGCGGTTCATGGCCCTGAGGGCCGTTGGCGCCTTGCGGCCAACCGTTATAGAAAGCGCTAAGGCGCGTGTCAATAGCGACGCCGTTGTGCTGTTGCAGCGTGGAAAGCGTTAGCGTTGGCATGGTGTCAGCGGCGGAGGTGGAAGCAGCAGCAAGCCCCATCAGCAGGGCGAGTGCGGTCAATTGAGAAACACGTTTCATCGAAATGCCCGGCAGTAGAAAATTGAGCGGCAATTCTCCGCGAACAACGCGGAGAATTCTTTGCGATAGCGCAGGCTTTCATTGCCAGAGCCCCATATGCAAACAGCGTCCGCCGGTGGGCGTATCCTGGTCATCATGCGTGACCAGCACCGCGGGGATCGCCTGCCGCGCCAGTTCGTTGAACACCCAGCGGCGAAAATCGGCGCGCAGCGCAACGTCGAGGCGGTTAAACGGCTCATCCAACAGCAGCGCCCGCGGTCGGGCCAGCAGGGCGCGCAGCAGGCTGACCCGCGCCCGCTGGCCGCCGGAAAGGGTGGCCGGATCGCGCGTATAAAACCCCGCCAGACCGGCGCGCTCCAGCGCCTGTTCGACCTGGGCTTTGCGCTGGGGGCCGCGGACGTCAGCGGCAAGCGCCAGCAGTAAATTTTGCCCGACGCTGAAGTGGTCGAACAGCAGCGCGTCCTGGAACAGGATGCCGATGCGCCGTCGCTCGGTGGGTAAACTGTCGCAGCGCTGGTTATCCAGCCACAGCTCGCCGGCGGCGCGAAAATTCTCCGCCAGCGCGCCGACCATCCAGGCGAACAGGGTTGATTTACCGCTGCCCGAGGGCCCCATCAGGGTCAGTATCTCGCCGGGAGCAACGGAAAAGTCGACGTTGCGCAGCAGCGGCTCTCCGTTGAGGCTGAGAGTCAGGTTTTTGACGATCAACATTAGCGTAATCCTTGTCGATAGCGGCCGGTCAGCCAGGCCAGCAGCGCGGTGGCGGCAAAAAACAGCGCCGGCAGCAGTAGCTGCCATAGCGCCTGCGCGGCCAGAGTGGACGTCTCGCCGCCGCTGCTCAGCGCGACGGCTTCGCTGGTGAGCGTCGGGAACCGTCCGCCCCCCAGCCATAACGTCGGCAGATATTGCGCGATGCTTACCGAAAAGCCCACCGCCAGCGCGGTCAGCAGAGGACGCGTCAGGGCGGGTAAGGTAACCAGCCAGAAGATGCGGCCTCGTTGCCAGCCGAGGGTGCGGGCGAGCAGCTCCATGCGCGGGTCGCGAGCGCGCCACGCGGGACGCAGAATAAACAGCATCCACGGCACGACCCACAGCAGGTGCCCCCATAAAACGGCGACCCACTCGCCGTCCAGCCACGTATACAGCGCCAGCTGATATTGGCCGTCTACCAGCGGCAGCGCCGGTAAAATCAGCGGCAGCCAGATCCATCCGTCGAAACGGGAAGGGCCAGACGCCAGCCACAGCAGGCAGATAACCGCGCCGAGCGACGCTGAGCAGAGTCCAAGCCACAGGCTGTTGCCGACGCTATCGCTGACCGGCTGGCTATTCTGCGCCGCCGCGGCAAGCAGCAGGGCGCAGGCCACGCCGCACAGCGGCAGAAGAAGGGCGAAGCTTTTCCCGGTGAGCACCCGCGGCTGCGGGTGGCGGATCCCCTGAACCTGCGGGATCCGCCGTCGCCAGAGACGCCAGACTCCCCACGCCGCCAGCGCCATGATGGCCAGCGTCAGCAGCAGTACCAGGCTGGCGAGGGCGCCTTTCGCCTGCTGGATCTCATCGCCCTGGCTTAACCATTGCCAGGCCAGCACCGCCAGCGTCGGCGGGTTACCCGGGCCAATCACCAGAGCGACGTCGACCGCCGAAAGGCTCCAGGCGGCGGTGGCCAGCAGCGCTATCGACAGCGCCGGAAGCAGCGTGGGCAAGACTAACCATTTCAGGCACTGCCAGCGTCCGTAGCCGAGGCTTTTTAATACCGTCGCCTGTCCGGCCAGGCGTTTCTCGCCTAACAGGCCATAAACCACCCACAGCAGAAACGCGCTCTCTTTGAGCGCCATCGTCAGGCCCAGTCCAATGCCGTAGCGGTCAACCGGCGGGGTAAAAAAGGGCAACAGGCGCGGGAGCCAGCCGCCATCGGCGAAGAGCAGCAGGGCTGCGGTGGCGAAGGCCACGTGAGGTACCGCCAGCAGCAGAGGGAGCCTTGCGGCCAGCCGCCGCCAGCCGCCCGACGGCCAGAGTGCGGCCACGACGGTGAGCGTGATGATCAGCGCGCCGCCAACCGATAGCAGGGTTGAGACGAGAGTCGCCGCCAGCGCCTGGCTGAATTGCGGGTCGGCAAACAGCGACAGCCAGCGCGCGCGGCGGAGCGCCGGAAGCGCCATCAGCGCAGCGGCCGGCAGCAGCGGCAGATAGATCAGCGCGACGGCGGCCCAGGCCAGCAGCCTTAGTGCGTGCCGTAGCGGCGCAGCCATTCCTGCTCCAGCGCGTCAACCCAGGCCGCGTGCGGTTCACCCAGCATCGGCGGCATATTCTGCGGCACAACGGCGTTAAAGGCCTGCCGCTCAGTCTCGGTTAATTTCGCCGGATCCAGCACGCTGGGGTCGCCCCACACCGTCGGGTCGGCCTTGCGCAGCTGGGCCTGCGGCGAGAGCAGAAAATTCGCGACCACTTTCGCCCCCGCCGTCGCCCGGGCATTGGCCGGGATCGCCACAAAGTGGACGTTGCCAAGCATCCCCTCGCGGAAGCCGAAACCGTAGCTGTCTTTCGGCAGCTCGCCGCTGACCGCTTTTTGCTGCGCGTGCAGCGGGTTAAAGGTGATGGACAGCCTGAGGGTCCCATTTTTAAGCATGGCATCCATGCGGGCGGGCGAAGCCGGGAAGTCGCGGCCCTGGCGCCACAGCAGGGGGTGAAGCCGATCAAGATAGTGCCACAGCGGCGCGGTCACGGCGGCGAAGGTGGCCTCCTCAGGCGGCTGGCGTAGCGCGGCGGGCCGCGGAGTCAGCGTCAGCAGCAGCTGTTCAAGAAACGCGGTACCGGTAAAATCCGGCGGACGCGGATAGGTGACGCTGCCGGGATGCGCGGCGGCGAAAGCCAGCAGCGCCTGCGGAGTGGTGGGCCCGTCGGGCGTTTGTGAGCGGCGGGCGATAAAAGTGAGCTGCGCGCCGCCCCACGGCGACTCGGCGCCGTCGGTGGGGATAGAGAAATCCTCGCGCACCGGCTTTTGCGTATCGACAAAGCGCCAGTTGGGCAGGGTTTCCGCCCACCGGGTTTGCAGCAGCCTGGCGTTTTTCAGGGTGCGGAAGTTTTCGCCGTTGACCCACAGCAGATCGATGGAACCGCCTTTACTGCGTCCGGCGCGGGCTTCGGTCTGGATGCGCTTCACCGCGTCGGCGGCATCCGCAATATGCACGATACGCAGGTCGATAGCGTAGTCGCGCTTTACCTCACCGCTGACCCAGTCGAGATAGCGGTTCACCGCCGGATCGCCGCCCCAGGCGTTAAACCACACCGTCTGGCCGCGGGCTTCTTGTTGTAGGGATTGCCAGCCGGCGCTGGCGGCCAGCGGGGAGAGCAACAGCAAAGCGAAGACCAGCACACTGCGCATAACCACTCCTTATGGTTTTGAATCGGTTGGGATCCGGCACAATCCCTGGGCGGGGATCGCCATGGCCGAATTAAAGCGCGCCGACAGGTTTTGTAAACCGATCAGCGCCGTGAGTTCGGTGAGCGCGCGGGCGTCAAACTGGCCTGCCAGCCTGTCGCGCAGCGCATCGTCGACCACCGGCGGCGTCATGCTGGCCGCCTCGGCATACTCCAGCGCCAGCCGCTCGCGGTCGCTGAACAGCGCGCTGTTCCGCCATTCGGCGACCGCCAGCAGCTTAGCGCTGCCGCCGCTGCGTTCCGCCAGCTTCATATTGGTGATATCAATGCAAAACTCGCACAGGCACAGCTGCGCGACGCGGGCGCTGACCAGCGATCTCAGCACCGGATCGAGGGGCGAACGCTTGCGTTCCAGATAGCCGACGAACATCGACACCAGGTAAAACACCAGCGGAATACGGCCCCACCAGCGGATAGGGCTGAGCACCTCGCCGTAGTGGCGACGATGCAGCCAGGCCTGCGGGCGAAGAATCAGCGGAATAGACTTCAGAGGGGGTAAGCTCATCGTGAACGCCTCTTTTGTTGTTCAAGATAGAGCGCTTTCGCGACGACCACCACAATCGCCAGCGCAAACAGGATCGATAAACCGGTCACCAGCCAGAATGTGCCGCCGGTCAGCAGGCTGCCGGTCCACGAATAGACTATCGTCGCGGGCAGCTGGCCGAGACCGGTGGCCAGCATAAAGTGGCGAAAGCGCATTGACGTCAGCCCGGCGGCGTAGCTCACCGGGTCGAAGGGAACGAAAGGGAGCAGACGGCAGATTAATATGGTGTGTTTGCCGTAGCGGGTAAAAAAGCCATCCGTACTCTGCAGTACGCTCTTGCCGGTGAGCTTTTCCACCGCGTCGCGGCCGAGCGCTCTGGCGATAAAAAAGCACAGCGCCGCGCCGGCCATCGCGCTCACCCACGACAGCGCGCCGCCCCAGAAGGCGCCGAACAAGGAAGCGTTAGCGAAGGTGATCAGGAAGGCGGGAAGCGGGGCGATAATCGCCTGCAAAATCATCAGGGCGAAGGAGACCAGCGCCGCCTGCGGGCCCCAGGAGTCGATAAAGCGTTCAATAGCCTGCTGATCGAGTGTGGCAAAAGCGGCGAGGCTGCGCTGCATAAACTCATTGACGCCGGGTATCAGCCACCATGCCAGCAGAAGCGCAAACAGCGTCATGCCGATGGCTATCCGGTAGCGCGCGTTGCTATTTTTCATCGTGAGCCTGTATCCGTGATGTCTCGATTCGCCGATAGCGGGCATATCTTTTCGCCGCCTGAATCAGGACAAATAAAGCCAGCCCCGCGAGGGTCAGCTTCAGTATAAACAGGGGGGTGATACCCTCGCGGATAAGCTCGCTGGCCATCAGCGTATAGATAAATATGCCGGGCAAGGTGGTGAGGGCGGAAATAAAGGTAAACGTCCAGAATGGAATCGCCGTCAGGCCATAGGCGTAGTTCTGTACATTATAGGGAAACAGCGGGATGAGCCGGGTCAGAATTAAAAAATCGGTGCCGCTACGGGCGATGCCTTTTTCAATGGCCTGAAAAATCGCCGTCTGCCCGACGTATTTAAGCAGCAGCTCGCGGCCCAGCCAGCGGGCGAACAGAAACGACGCGGAGGAGGCGAGCGTCGCCGCCAGCAGCGATAGCAAGGTTCCCGCCAGCGGACCGAAAATCACCCCGCCGGCAATCACTAAAAGAGTGCCCGGTAGCAAAAAAAGGGTGGCGACGATAAACAGCAGAATATAGAGCGTATAGCCGAAGGCGCCGCTCTGGCGGATCATTTCGCGCAGACGATCAAAATGGGTAACCAGCCCGGCAAAACCCGATTGCTGAATAATACAGGCGACAATGCTCAATATCACCACAACAAAAAGCAGCTTATATTCTGCTTTATGACGGCTTCTTTTGCATTGGGTTCTCCTGTATGGCGCGGGCGGTCTGAAGTGCGCGCGACAGTATAATAGTTTGCCGCCGTTCACAATCTCTGACGGCGGCTTTTTTGATATGGCTCAGGCTCTCCGGACGGGAGAGCCTGACGGAGGGAATATTTAGACTTTAAAGGTCGCCCATACCGGCGCGTGGTCGGACGGCTTTTCCATTGCGCGAATTTCGTAGTCGATGCCGGTTTCGATGCAGCGCTGCGCCAGCGGGGTGCTTGCCAGCAGCAGATCGATACGCAGCCCGCGGTTATCGTCAAAGCCCTTAGAGCGATAGTCGAACCACGAGAAGTGTTCGTTATCCTGCGGATTCGCATGGCGGTAAGTATCCACCAGGCCCCAGCTCAGCAGGCGCTCCATCCATTCGCGCTCTTCCGGCAGGAAGGAACACTTGCCGGTACGCAGCCAGCGCTTGCGGTTCTCTTCACCGATGCCGATATCGAGATCGGTCGGGCTGATATTCATGTCGCCCATGATCAGTACCGGATTCTCTTTATTCAGTTCGGTATCAAGGTAGTTTTGCAGGTTCTGATAAAACGCCGCCTTCGCCGGGAATTTGGTTTCATGATCGCGACTTTCGCCCTGCGGGAAATAGCCGTTAATCACCGTCACGTTGCCAAACGGGGAAGGGATTTCCGCCATGATGATGCGGCGCTGGGCCTCTTCACCATCGTTTGGGAAACCGCGACGCACGGAGATCGGCGTCTCTTTGGTCAGCAGCGCGACGCCGTAATGGCCTTTCTGCCCGTGATAAAAGACGTTATAGCCCAGCTTTGCCACCTCTTCGAGAGGAAACATATCGTCGTGAACTTTGGTTTCCTGTAGGCCGATGACGTCGGGCTGGTGTTTATCGATGATGGCGGCCAGCTGATGCGGGCGGGCACGCAGGCCGTTGATATTAAAAGAGACAAATTTCATAGTCGCTGCCACTGTGCAAGGTGAATAGTGCAGGGATGGTAGCAGAAATTCGCCGGGCTGGCTGCGCAAAGGCGCTTTATTCTGCCGATTGCAGCGGTTGGTAGCCTGTTTGCACAAACTGTGCACCATTCTGGAACGCGTTGCGCCAAAAAAGGGCGATTATTGCCGATAAATTTCGTCAAGGATCACAATTACAGAATTATATCTTACCCCTGCATAATCTTTCTTTTTATTCCACTGCAAAAGCCTCTTTTAGTATTTTTATTCACTTTTTATGCATTTTATGTGAATAACGGTCTTTCGTAACTTATTGATATTTCGTTGACGACCTCGATTTATGCATTTTTACCTCTGGCTGGCACGAACCGTGCAATCTACATTTACAGCGTAATAACCATATTCATTAACATTATTTAAACTTTTTATTTACCGGAAGAGGTCGATATGTCTCAGTCAATTACGCGTAGCAACTTTGATGAATGGATGATGCCTGTATACGCGCCAGCGGCTTTTATTCCGGTACGCGGCGAGGGGTCACGCCTGTGGGATCAGCAGGGAAAAGAGTATATCGATTTTGCCGGCGGCATTGCGGTGAACGCCCTCGGTCACGCTCATCCTCGGCTGGTTAAAGCGCTGACCGCGCAGGCGGAAAAGTTCTGGCATACCGGTAACGGCTATACCAATGAGCCGGTATTGCGTCTGGCTAAGCAGCTGATTGACGCCACTTTTGCCGACCGGGTCTTTTTCTGTAACTCCGGGGCCGAAGCCAACGAAGCGGCGCTAAAACTGGCGCGCAAATATGCCCACGATCGTTTCGGCAGTGAGAAAAGCGGCATCGTGGCGTTCAAGAATGCCTTCCACGGCCGCACGCTGTTTACCGTTTCCGCTGGCGGCCAGCCGGCCTATTCGCAGGATTTTGCGCCGCTGCCGCCGCAGATTCAGCACGCCATCTATAACGACCTCGATTCGGCAAAGGCGCTGATCGACGACAATACCTGCGCGGTGATCGTTGAACCGATGCAGGGTGAAGGCGGCGTAGTGCCTGCGAATGCGGACTTCCTGCGCGGCCTGCGTGAGCTGTGCGATGCGCACAACGCGCTGCTGATTTTCGACGAAGTCCAGACCGGCGTCGGCCGTACCGGGGAGCTGTACGCCTATATGCACTACGGCGTGACGCCGGACGTGCTTTCCACCGCGAAAGCGCTGGGCGGCGGTTTCCCGATCGGCGCGCTGCTGGCATCGGAGCGCTGCGCCAGCGTGATGACCGTCGGCACCCACGGCACGACCTACGGCGGCAACCCGCTGGCCTGCGCGGTGGCGGGAGAAGTGTTTGCCATCGTCAACACCCGCGAAGTGCTCAGCGGCGTTAAGCAGCGCCATCAATGGTTCTGCGAACGGCTCAACGCGATTAACGCGCGTTACGGCCTGTTTAAAGAGATTCGCGGCCTGGGGCTGCTTATCGGCTGCGTGCTGAAGGATGAATATGCCGGCAAGGCGAAGACCATCAGTAATGAGGCGGCGGAAGAGGGGCTGATGATGCTGATCGCCGGCGCCAACGTGGTGCGTTTCGCTCCGGCGCTGATTATCAGCGAAGAAGAGATCAACGCCGGGCTGGATCGCTTCGAACTGGCCTGCAAACGCTTTCTCGCGGGGGTCTCATCATGATGGTGATCCGTCCTGTAGAAAAAGGCGATCTGCCGGGGCTAATGACCCTGGCGGGCGAGACCGGCGGCGGCCTGACGTCGCTGCCGGCCGATGAAGCCACGCTGGCCGCGCGCATTGAACGTTCGCAGATGACCTGGCGCGGCGAGCTGCCGAAAAGCGAGCAGGGTTATGTGTTCGTTCTTGAGGACTGCGCCAGCGGCGCGGTAGCGGGAATTTGCGCCATTGAGGTGGCCGTGGGGCTTAACGACCCCTGGTACAACTATCGCGTCGGTACCCAGGTGCACGCATCGAAAGAGCTTAACGTCTACAACGCCCTGCCGACGCTGTTTCTCAGTAACGACCATACCGGCAGCAGCGAACTGTGTACGCTGTTCCTGGACCCAAAATGGCGTAAAGAGGGCAACGGCTATTTGCTGTCGAAATCGCGTTTTCTGTTTATGGCCGCCTTTCGCGAACGCTTCAACGATAAGGTCGTGGCGGAAATGCGCGGCGTCATTGACGAACACGGCTACTCGCCGTTCTGGGAGAGTCTCGGGAAACGCTTCTTCGCGATGGAGTTCTCCCGCGCCGACTACCTGTGCGGCACCGGGCAGAAGGCGTTCATCGCCGCGCTGATGCCGAAGCACCCGCTGTATATCGACTTTTTAAGCGACGAAGCGCGAGCGGTCATCGGCGAGGTCCATCCGCAAACCGCGCCGGCACGCGCGGTGCTGGAGAAAGAGGGATTTCGCTATCTCAACTACGTCGATATCTTCGACGGCGGCCCGACGCTGGAGTGCGAAATTGACCGGGTGCGGGCCATTCGCAAAAGCCGGCTGGTCACCGTCGTCGAAGGCCAGCCCGCGCCGGGCGAGTGGCCGGCCTGTCTGGTTGCTAATGAGCAGTACCAGCAGTTTCGCGCCATGCTGGTTCACGCCGACCCGGAGAGCGACCGCCTGGTGCTAAGCGCGCGCGAGCTGGATGCCCTGAAATGCCACCCCGGCGACCAGATTCGCCTGGTTCGTCTGTGCCCTGAGGAGAAAAAATCATGAGTTTATGGATTAACGGCGACTGGCAAAGCGGTCGCGGCCCGGCCCGTAGTAAACATAACCCGGTAAGCCAGGCGCTGCTGTGGCAGGGCAACGATGCCGATGCCGGGCAGGTGGCGCTGGCGGTCACCGCGGCGCGCGCGGCGTTTCCCGCGTGGGCGCGTCAGCCGTTTGCCGCCCGGAAAGCGATAGCGGAAAAGTTTGCTTCGTTACTGGAAGCGAACAAAGGTGAATTAACCAGGATTATCGCCCAGGAGACCGGCAAACCGCGCTGGGAAGCGGCAACGGAAATTACCGCGATGATCAACAAAATCGCCATTTCGGTGAACGCGTATCATAGCCGTACGGGGGAAGCGCAGACCGCGATGGCGGACGGAGAGGCGACGCTTCGCCATCGGCCGCACGGCGTGCTGGCGGTCTTTGGCCCCTACAATTTTCCCGGACATTTGCCTAACGGGCATATCGTTCCGGCGCTGCTGGCGGGAAATACCGTGGTATTCAAACCCAGCGAGCTGACGCCTCAAAGCGGAGAGGCGGTGGTGAAGCTATGGGCCGAAGCCGGCCTGCCGCCGGGCGTGCTTAACCTGCTCCAGGGCGGGCGGGAAACCGGCGAAGCGCTGAGCGGCCAGGCGGACATCGACGGCCTGCTATTTACCGGCAGCTCTGCGACGGGTTTTCAACTTCATCGCCAGCTTGCCGGGCAGCCGGAAAAAATTCTCGCTCTTGAGATGGGCGGCAACAACCCGCTGATCGTCGATGACCCACAGGATATCGACGCCGCGGTCCATCTGACCATTCAGTCGGCGTTTATTACTGCCGGACAGCGCTGTACCTGCGCGCGCCGGCTGCTGGTAAAACGCGGCGAGGCCGGCGATGCGTTTCTTCAGCGGCTTGTGACGGTGTCACAAACGCTGATTCCCGACGCGTGGGACGCTGAACCTCAGCCGTTCCTCGGCGGGTTAATTTCAGCGCAGGCCGCGCAAAAGGTACATCAGGCCTGGCTGGCCCACGTGGCCAGCGGCGGAAAAACCCTGCTGGAGCCGCGCCTGCTGCAGGCCGGAACCTCGCTGCTGACGCCGGGTATTATCGAGATGAGCGCGGTGGCGCAGGTGGCCGACGAAGAGGTCTTCGGGCCGCTGCTCTGCGTCTGGCGCTATGACCATTTCGATGAGGCGATTGCCCTCGCTAACGCGACCCGTTTCGGGCTTTCCTGCGGGCTGATCTCCGCCGAACGCGACAAATTCGACCAGCTGCTGCTGGAGGCGCGGGCCGGGATCGTTAACTGGAACAAACCCTTAACCGGCGCCGCCAGCACCGCGCCGTTCGGCGGTACCGGCGCTTCCGGTAACCACCGGCCGGGGGCGTGGTACGCCGCAGACTATTGCGCCTGGCCGATGGCCAGTCTCGAATCACCGGAGCTGGCGCTGCCGGCAACCCTCAGCCCCGGGCTGAATTTCCGTAAGGAGACATCACAATGAAAGCCCGGGAAGTGAACTTTGACGGGCTGCCGGGCCTGACCCACCACTATGCGGGTTTATCTTTCGGCAACGAAGCCTCGACGAAGCACCGCTATCGGGTGTCGAACCCGCAGCTGGCGGCAAAGCAGGGGCTGAAAAAAATGAAAGCGCTGGCGGATGCGGGCTATCCGCAGGCGCTGATCCCGCCGCAGGAGCGGCCAAACATTCCGCTGTTGCGGCAGATCGGTTTTAGCGGTAGCGATGAGCAGGTGCTGGAAAAGGCGGCGCGCCAGGCGCCGGAACTGCTCTCGGCGGTCAGCTCCGCGTCATCGATGTGGGTGGCTAACGCCGCCACGGTCTCCCCCTCGGCCGATTCGCTGGATGGCCGGGTGCATCTGACCGTCGCCAATCTGAACGATAAATTCCATCGCGCCAGCGAAGCGCCGACCACCGAAGCGCTGCTGCGGGCGATTTTCCCCGATGAGCAGCGGTTTGCCGTACACGGCGCGCTGCCCCAGGTATCGCTGTTCGGCGATGAAGGGGCGGCAAACCACAACCGCCTCGGCGGCGACTACGGCGCGCCCGGCGTGCAGCTGTTTATTTACGGCCGCCAGCAGGGGGGCGAAGATAATCCGCTGCGCTACCCGGCGCGGCAGACGCTCGAGGCCAGCCAGGCCGTCGCCCGCCTGAATCAGGTCAATCCCCGGCAGGTGATTTTCGCCCGGCAAAATCCGGCGGTGATTGATAAAGGCGTGTTTCATAACGATGTGATTGCGGTAAGCAATCAGCAGGTGCTGTTTTGCCACGAGCAGGCGTTTGTTGACCAGCCGCAGCTCCTGCAGCAGCTGGCGCAGCAGGTCTCCGGCTTTACGCCGCTGGTGGTGCCGGCGAGTCAGGTTTCGGTTGAAGAGGCGGTAGCGACCTATCTGTTCAACAGCCAGCTGCTGAGCAAAGAAGAAGGCGGGATGCGGCTGATTTTGCCGCTGGAAGCGCAGGAACACCCGGGCGTCTGGCGCTACCTGAACCGGCTGGTGGAGGGCGATAACCCCATCGATGAGCTACAGGTTTACGATCTGCGCGAAAGCATGGCCAACGGCGGCGGCCCTGCCTGCCTGAGGCTGCGGGTGGTGCTGACGGAGGACGAGCGACAGGCGGTGAATCCGGCGGTCATGATGAACGATACGCTGTTCGCCACCCTTAATGACTGGGTAGACCGCTACTATCGCGATCGCCTGACCCAGGTTGATCTCGCGGATCCGCAGCTGCTGCGCGAAGGCCGCGAGGCGCTCGACCGCTTAACGCAAATCCTGCGCCTGGGCTCAGTGTATCCGTTTCAGCAATAAGGAGGCGTCGTGGACGACTTTCTGGCACTTACTCTGGCGGGGCGTCTGCCCCACCATTTCCATGGTCAAACCGCGCATTTTCGCTGGCACTGGATTGACTGCGGTATTCTGCAGCTCATTCCTCATGAACCCTGCGATCGGTCATTGGTTTTGTCATCCGGGCTTCACGGCAATGAAACCGCGCCGGTCGAAATCACCGATTTACTGCTGCGGCAGCTGTTTCGTGGGGAAATACCGCTCCGCTGGCGGCTGCTGGCGATCTTTGGTAACCCTCCGGCGCTGCGGGCCAACAAGCGCTATATGCACAGCGATATCAACCGGATGTTCGGCGAGCGATGGCGCGCTTTTAGCGCCAGCGATGAAACCGTTCGCGCCCGGCAGCTGGAGCATGCGCTGGCGCGATTTTATGCCGGGACGCCCGGCGAGCGCTGGCACCTGGATTTACATACCGCCATACGCGGTTCGCTGCATACCCGCTTTGGTGTCCTGCCGGCGCGGGATACGCCGTGGGATGAAGCGTTTTTGCGCTGGTTAGGGGCGGCAGGGCTGGAGGCGCTGGTGTTTCATCAGCAGCCTGGTGGGACTTTTACCCATTTCAGCTGCGAACGCTTCGGCGCGCGCTCCTGCACGCTGGAGCTCGGCAAGGCGCTACCTTTTGGCGAAAACGATCTGCGCTTGTTCGCGGCGACTCAACGCGCGCTGTCGCTGCTGCTGGCGGGAGAAGTGGCGGCGGAAGAGGCGCACGCGCCGCTGCGCTACAGGGTGGTACAGCAAATTACCCGCAGCAGCGACAGTTTCCGGCTGCATATGTCGGCGCAGACGCTGAACTTTACGCCGTTTGCCGCCGGGACGCTGCTTGCTGAGGATGGCGATACCCGCTACATAGTGGAAAGGGAGCAAGAGTACGTTTTGTTTCCCAATCCCAGCGTCGCCTTCGGCCAGCGCGCCGGGCTCATGCTGGAGCGCTTCCGGTGAATCCGTCGCCCGTCCGGGCGGCGGCATTTATTTCAGCGTTTATTTTTCCGCAGCCATCTTATTTTTTCGTGCTCTGTCCATTGATTGCAGATTATTCCTGGTTAAATGCTTTGTTTTTAATCTCTGCTGATTTATAATCTTCATAATTTCCCAATAAAACAGTTGCTTATTTATTTTTTATTGCATTTATTCCCTCATTTTCCTTATTTTCTCCATAATTGGCGAGAAAATGTTTTTTACATTTTCAATGTTTTACGCTTGCTCTGATTAATTGACGATAAACGTCGTAAAGTTAATCTCGTCAACACGGCAACGCGCCGTAAGAATAACGCAAAGTAAGGATTGAACTATGAAGAAGATTACTGCACTGTTTGTTGCCTCTACTCTGGCTCTGGGCGCGGCTAACCTGGCCCACGCGGCTGACGCTACTGCAACCCCAACCGATAACGCGCCGATGATGCATCATAAGCGCGGACCTGCGGGCCCACATGAAATGATGTTTAAAGGGCTGAACCTGACCGATGCGCAGAAAACGCAAATCCGCGACATTATGAAGAGCCAGCGCGACAACATGAAGCGTCCGTCCCTGGATGAGCGCCGCGCGATGCATGAGCTGGTAGCCAGCGATACCTTCGATAAGGCAAAAGCGGAAGCGCAGATTGATAAGATGGAAGCCCAGCATAAAGAGATGGCGCTGGCTCGTCTGGAAACCCAGAATAAGATTTACAACATTCTGACGCCGGAACAGAAAAAGCAGTTCAATGCCAATTTTGAGAAGCATCTGACAGATCGTAAAGCGCCGGAAGGTAAAATGCCTGCACCTGCTGAATAACTCAGCGCGCTGACTTAAGACCGCCGGTCTTGCCCAATAACGCCAACAGGCTTTGGGCAGGACCGGCGGTTTTTCTTTATCTGTAGCGACAAGCTGATTTACCCGGCAGGGACGAATGTGCCAGTATGAGTGCCATCGCCACGGACTCTGGTGTCCTGGTCTAAAGCCTACTTTGCTCATGGATCTTGCATATGGAAATGTATATCGGCCTCGCCGTCCTCGTTGTCGTCCTCATCTGGGTCGTGATGACCTATAACCGCTTTATCTCCCTGCGACGTTTCAAGGACGAAGCCTGGAGCGGCATTGCCGTACAGCTTAAGCGCCGCCACGACCTGGCGCCGAATCTACTGAGCCTGGTGAAACGCTATGCGCAGCATGAAAAAGAACTGCTGGAAGAGATCTCCCGCCAGCGCGGCGAACTGGTCGGCAGCACCCGACAGATCGCCGACAGCGAACGCCAGTACTCTGGTACGCTAGGGCGCGTTTTCGCGCTTGGCGAAGCGTACCCGGAACTTAAAGCCAGCGAAAACTACCTTGCCTTACAGCAATCTCTCAGCGAAATAGAAGAGCAGCTGCAGATGGCTCGCCGCTACTTCAACGGTACGGTGCGCGATTTCAATATCCTGGTCGAGTCTTTCCCCAGCCTGCTGCTGGCGCGACTGTTTAATTTTCAAACGGAAGTTTTCTTCGAGCTGGACTCACCAGAAGAAGCTAAATCACCGCGAATGGCGTGATTAAATGGCGAATTTACTTTTTCGGGGGCTGTGTACCCTCGTCCTGCTGCTGCTTCTGAACATCAGCGCGGCTTTTGCCGCCGGCGACATGATCATCATCAAGGATGCTTCCCAGCTTCCCGCTGACGCTATTCCAGCGTATGAACATATCCTCTCTTTCGATGCCCGGGCGCGCTTTAACCCGGACGGTAGCATGGAGATGCGGGAAAATATCAAAGTACTTTCTCTGGGCAGGCAGATTCGGCGGGGGATTTTCCGTACGCTGCCCCTGACCTGGAACCGCCAGGACGGCAAGATCTTTCGCGTGTATTACGCGATCGAGTCGGTGTCGCGCGATGGCGTGCCTGAGCCGTTTAGCCTTGATGAAGCAGAAAAAAACCTGACGGTACGCATTGGCAGCGGCGAACGGGTCCTGAAACCAGGGATCTATAACTACGAGATTCGCTATCAAATCAGCAACCATTTCAGCCGCTTCCCCGAATGGGATGAGCTTTACTGGAACGTGACGGGCAATGACTGGGCGTGGCCAATTAGCAAGGCCAGCTTTCGTCTTGAACTGCCGGACGCCGCCGGAAATCTCAACGCCGACGCTAAGGACGCCAGAGTGCGATCGCTTGATGTTTATACCGGCGTCGCAGGGGCGAAAGAACACAACGCGCAGGTGCTTCCTGACGGTAGCGTACGCACCCTGCGGCCTCTGGCGCGGGGGGAGGGGCTGACCGTTGTCTATACCTGGCCTCGGTCGATCCTTGCCGACGCTCCGGCGCCGGAGGCCGCTTTGCCGCTGGTGCATCTCCTTATCCCCACCCTAAAAACCTGCGTGGTCTGGCTACCTCTGCTGCTGATGGCCGCTTATTACCTGATGTGGTGGCGAAAAAACGTCACCAAAGCCGGGCTAAAAATGCCGCCGGTCATTGCGCTTTATTCACCGCCTCCCGGCATGTCTCCGGGCTACCTGCGTTTTATCACCCGGCGTAAATATGATGATGTGGCTTTTAGCAGCGATTTATTAGCGCTGGTGGCTAAACGCGGAATGGCGGTCAGCGGGGACAGTCAACACACCCCTAACCCGTGGCTTGCGAACGCCGGCGTAAAACAGCGGCTGACCCGTTTGCCCGTCGAGGGAAACCGGCAATTAAACTATGATGACAGGCAGCTATTAAGTACGCTCTTTAAAGGTAAACAAAAAAATATCGATCTCAGCAAGGCCCATCAGCGACCGATGCAGACAGCGCGTGATGAGCAGGAAAAGCGTTGTGAAGCGCAGCGGGATAAATTATTTCGCAAATGGGGGCAGCCGCTGCGGCGCTGCATCTACATTGCGCTGTTGGTGCCGGTGGCCTGCGGTCTTTGGGTTAATACGGAGGCCGCGCTGCTGACGATACCGGCCGCGGTTTTTATGCTGATTGGCGGAGCGATGCTCGCCTGTTTGCTGCGCTTTATATGCCGCCCGCGGGAAATGTGGCGTGCCTGGGGGCCGGTGCCGCTCTTTTTTTTGGCGATCTTCGGCCCCTTCGCGACGCTGGGAGGCGGGATTTTTCTCTTTGGTATACTGCCCATCACCCAGCTTCCGTCAGGATACATTGGCGCGCTTATTGCCGCGCTGGTGCTGTGCGTTTTCGTTGCCTGGAAAACGCCTCGCTATACACAGCGCGGGCTTGATGAACTGGCTATCGCGAAAGGATTGATGCGCTATCTTGGCACCGCCGAAAAGCATCGTTATCAGATTATCTATCCGCCTGAGCAGATGATTTCCCATTTTGAAGCGCTGCTGCCGGTTGCCCTGGCGCTTGGCGTAGGGAAAACATGGGCAAATACCTTTGCCCACTACCTGAGTAGTACAGGCGCCGTGTCGCATGCGTTTGCCGGCGCCGACTGGGGAAGCGTCCACCACTTCAGCGAAGCCTGCCGAACCGCCTCTATGTCAACGCCGGATAGCGGTTCAGGGAGCGGTTCATCATCAGGTTCAGGTTACAGCGGCTCCGGTTCATCCGGAGGCGGCTCGGGCGGCGGCGGCGGGGGCGGCTGGTAATTGTCCCGATAGCGCATCGGGGCTGACATTCGCCTCACAGAGGATGGAGCTTATAGCGGCCGCTGAGCAGCGGCTTACACAATATTTTATAACCGTCATGGTCAAATTTGGCCGACAGGCGCGTGAGTGATGACGCCTGCGACAGAGACTCTACCGCGCCAAGCCAAAGCCAGTTTTGAATAATGTGGTATTGGGTCATATCCTCGCTGCTCTCTTCCAGCGCGATCGCCCCGGCCCAGGGCCAGCATACCAGCTGCATCTTTTGCATATTGTCGACCAGACGCTGCTGGTGTGTTTCAACGCTCTCTTTTCCGCAACAGGCGCCCGCGCAGCGGCCGAGCGCTGAACGAAAGCAGGCCCGCCCGCGGTTGAGCGGCTCGAGGCCCATTAATCCGTAGCACAGGCGATGCTCGTCGGCAATTTTTTGCAGCGCCTGCAGCGCCGCGCGGCGGTTGGCAAAAAGACCATAGAGATCGCTTTGCAGGGAAAAATCCAGCTCACTGGCGTACACCACCTGCGGACGGGCGTCAGCCAGGCGTAATGAACATAGCTGTCGGTTTTGCCGCAGACGCTTATTGAATAGCGGCTGCTGTTCTTTAATGAGCTGTGCCTCTAATAAGAGTGCGCCCAGCTCTCCCGCCGTTCGTTGCCAGGTAATGCGCCGGGACTGGCGCAGCATCGCCGCTTCGTCGGGCGTGCGCAGATGCGACAAC
The DNA here is from genome assembly GCF_040061575.1 of Klebsiella sp. CB_Kp196. Lineage (NCBI taxonomy): Bacteria > Pseudomonadati > Pseudomonadota > Gammaproteobacteria > Enterobacterales > Enterobacteriaceae > Klebsiella > Klebsiella sp. CB_Kp196. The sequence continues at coordinate 51,970 of NZ_JBEAFH010000055.1, read as the reverse complement.
ACCCGGCTGCGGATATTCACGCTTTTCCCGATATAGAGCGGTAGGGTATCGCTTTCGCCGTGGAACAGATACACCCCCGGCTGCCTGGGCAAAGCCTCAAGCCACGGTCGCAGATGTTCGGGATACTCATAAATTGCCACCGCTTCAAATTCGAGACGCGGGGCGGATTGCCTTCTTGCCACTTTTGCTCCTGGTGCTGGTTATTTATCCAGTATAGCAGTCGAAGGAAGAGGCGAAAAGGATAAAAAATCGCCCCGAACCGGGTCGGGGCGGAGGGGGAGAGGCGAATTACTTTTTCCAGAAGTCGTCGAAGACCGTAATCGGCGGTCGGCGTTTATGCTCGGTTTTCAAATACCAGCCTTCAATCGTTTTCGCAATTTTCTCATCCAGCGCTTTGCCTTCCAGATAATCATCGATATTTTCGTAGGTCACGCCCAGCGCCACTTCGTCCGGCAGGGAGGGGCGGTCGTCCTCAAGATCGGCGGTCGGCAGCTTTTTATACAGATGCTCCGGGCAGCCTAGCTGGGCCAGCAGCTGTTTGCCCTGGCGTTTGTTAAGGCGAAAGATAGGGTTAATATCCGTACCGCCATCACCGTATTTGGTGAAGAATCCGGTAATGGCTTCCGCCGCATGGTCGGTACCCACCACGACGCCGTGGGTCATTCCGGCGATGCTGTACTGCGCCTTCATGCGTTCGCGGGCTTTTTCGTTACCGCGAACAAAGTCGCTAAGTTCAATCCCGGCCTCGCGCAGCGCCTGTTCGCTGGCCAGCACGGCGCCTTTGATATTGACCGTTAATACGCGATCCGGCTGAATAAAAGCGATAGCGTCCTGGCAGTCCTGCTCATCCGCCTGCACGCCGTAGGGCAGGCGCACGGCAATAAACTGCAGGCTGCTGTCACCGGTTTCGGCACGCAGTTCGTTGATGGCTAACTGACACAATTTACCGGTTAGCGTTGAATCCTGGCCGCCGCTGATGCCGAGGACCAGTGATTTAATAAAAGGGTATCTCTGAAGATAGGCCTTCAAAAAGTCTACGCTGCGGCGTATCTCGGCTTCGACATCGATCTGGGGTTTTGCGCCCAGCGCCTGAATAATCTCTTGTTGTAGCGTCATTGCGCCCTCCGGGAAGTGAATCTGTTTGCCAATCAGCAGTGGTTTAACCTACCTCTTTGCCGGTAAAACGACAAGGATCACAATTTTGAGTGAAGCAAAAGCAGGCAACCTCAACAAGAGGGGATTTATTATTGGAAAGCTCTTAATTTCGCTTCATTTCCACCTTCGGCTTGAAAAATAACGATATTTATTCCAGGCTTATTAACACGCCAAAAAAAAGAGGATGGTATATGAACAAGCATTTTGCAGGATTTCTGGGCGCAGCAGCAGTATTGACCCTGCTGGCAGGGTGTACGGCCTACGACCGTACGAAAGATCAGTTTACTCAACCCGTGGTTAAAGACGTTAAGAAAGGCATGACCCGCGCGCAGGTTGCGCAAATTGCCGGTAAACCTTCATCAGAAGTCACGATGATCCACGCGCGCGGTACCTGCCAGACATATATCCTGGGTCAACGCGATGGTAAAATTGAAACCTACTTCGTTGCGCTGGATGAAACCGGCCGCGTGATGAATTCTGGTTATCAGACCTGCGCCGAGTACGATACCGACCCACGCAACAGTAAGTAACGCCCCGCCATAGTGCTGATTCCTACGAAAGCCCGACCATTGGTCGGGTTTTTTTATGAGTTCTGATGCTTATTTAATTGCGCGAATTATTTGAGGGAAATGTGAAGGCAGTCAAAACGCGAGGTCAATGAGAGACAATTCTGTTCAAGGAGGAATTATCCTGCTGCCGATCGATGCCGTATACTCAATGCATAAACAATACTAATTCAAAGAAACATCTCTTACCGCCTCTCAGGCATCAATGATGCAGAGAGGACCGGGTCACACAAATTGAGGAAGCGTTCATGGAAAAGAAACATATCTACCTGTTCTGTTCTGCTGGGATGTCGACATCACTGCTGGTATCGAAAATGCGTGCCCAGGCCGAGAAGTATGAAGTGCCGGTGATTATTGAAGCATTTCCGGAGACCTTAGCCGGTGAAAAAGGACCTGATGCGGATGTCGTATTATTAGGCCCACAAATTTCCTATATGCTGCCGGACATTCAGCGTTTACTGCCAAATAAACCCGTAGAAGTCATTGATTCTGTTCTGTACGGTAAGATCGATGGTTTAGGTGTTCTGAAAGCGGCCGTTGCGGCCATTAAGAAAGCTGCTGCACAATAATTTTATTTTAAAACTCGACATATTTCGGATAGCAGCGGTTAGAATTTCGTGAGGGTGTGTTTTAGCTGCTCGCTGTCCGAAATACCCAGAGTTTATTTTCCCGTCAAAGAGTAATTTCATCTATCATTGCCGCAGTGACTATATTGCGGCCTTAAAGGGTATTTATTATGAGTAAAGTGATTGACTCGCTTGAAAAGGTACTCCTGCCTTTTGCCGTCAAAATAGGAAGACAGCCCCACGTCAATGCAATTAAAAACGGCTTTATTAAGTTAATGCCATTGACGCTAGCCGGGGCGATGTTTGTTTTAATTAACAACGTGTTTTTGAGCTTTGGCGACGGCTCATTCTTTTATTCAATGGGCATCCGTCTGGATGCGTCTACAATAGAAACGCTTAACGGTTTTAAAGCTATCGGTGGTAACGTTTATAACGGTACGCTTGGCATTATGTCGCTCATGGCGCCTTTCTTTATTGGCTCCGCTTTAGCTGAGGAGCGGAGAGTAGACCCGATGGCCGCCGGTTTACTGGCCGTTGCGGCATTTATGACCGTCACGCCTTATAGCGTCGGTGAAGCCTACGCCGTGGGTGCGAACTGGTTAGGCGGCGCCAATATCATTTCTGGTATTGTCATCGGGCTGGTCGTTGCCGAGATGTTCACCTTTATCGTGCATCGCAACTGGGTGATTACGCTGCCGTCCAGCGTGCCGGCTTCGGTTTCCCGTTCATTCTCTGCGGTCATCCCGGCCTTTATCATCCTCTCGATTATGGGGATTATCTCCTGGGCGTTGACCCACTGGGGGACTAACTTCCACCAGATCATCATGGACACTATCTCCACGCCGCTGGCTTCAATGGGCGCCGTCGTAGGCTGGGCATACGTCATTTTCACCTCGCTGCTGTGGTTCTTCGGCGTACACGGGTCGCTGGCGCTGTCAGCGCTGGATAGCGGAATCATGACGCCGTGGGCGCTGGAAAACATTGCAACCTACCAGCAGTACGGTTCCGTCGAGGCCGCGCTGGCCGCGGGTAAGAGCTTCCATATGTGGGCCAAGCCGATGCTGGATTCCTACATCTTCCTTGGCGGTACCGGCGCGACTCTGGGCTTAATCATCGCCATCTTTATCGCTTCACGTCGTGAGGATCATCGTCAGGTGGCGAAACTGGCGCTGCCGTCAGGCATCTTCCAGATTAACGAGCCAATCCTGTTCGGTCTGCCGATCATTATGAACCCGGTGATGTTTATCCCCTTCATTCTGATTCAGCCTCTGCTGGCGGCTATCACCATGACGGCTTATACCCTGGGCATCATTCCGCCGATTACCAATATCGCGCCGTGGACCATGCCGACCGGTTTAGGCGCCTTCTTTAACACCAACGGTAGCGTAGCCGCTCTGCTGCTGGCCCTGTTCAACCTTGCTGTGTCCACCCTGGTCTACCTGCCGTTTGTGGTGATTTCCAACAAAGCGCAGGGCGTCATTGAGCAGGAAGAGAGCGAAGAAGATATCGCTAACGCACTGAAATTCTAATATTGAGCCGGTACGGGAGATTTCCCGTACCGTCCTGGAAATAAGGGAGTCATTATGTTTGATCTGGATAACATCGCAGCAGAAGAGACCGCGGTAAACGACCTCGAAGAGGTGGTGATGGGGCTGATTATCAACTCCGGTCAAGCGCGCAGCCTGGCTTATGCCGCGCTGAAGCAGGCAAAGCAGGGAGATTTCGAGGCGGCGAAAACGATGATGGAACAGTCGCGCATGGCGCTGAGCGAAGCGCACCTTGTGCAGACGCAGCTGATTGAGAGCGATGAGGGTGAAGGCAAAATGAAGGTGAGCCTGGTGCTGGTTCATGCGCAGGATCATCTGATGACCTCAATGCTGGCTCGTGAGCTGGTTGCCGAATTGATTGAGCTGCACGAGAAGGTACAATAGGTCATCGACACGATGAGGCAGCCAAAGATGATGACCACTGAAATCAGTACAGCCCGGGAGCAACAACTCTTTAACGGCAAGAACTTTCATGTGGTCATCTATAACAAAACGGAGAGCGTAAGCGGGCTTCACCAGCATGATTACTACGAGTACACCATCGTTTTAACCGGGCGCTATTATCAGGTTATTAATGGCAAGCGGGTGCTGCTGGAGCGCGGGGATTTTGTCTTCATCCCAATGGGGTCGCATCACCAGAGTTTTTATGAATTTGGTGCGACGCGCATTCTTAACGTTGGCATCAGCAAAAGTTTCTTTGAGAAACACTATCTGCCGCTGCTGCCGTTTGGTCTGGTCGCCTCACAGGTCTATGCCGTTAAAAGTACTTTTCTCAGTTATATTGAGTCGGTTATTGCATCACTGAATTTTCGCGAAACTGAATTCGACGAATTTATCGAGCTGGTGTCTTTTTACACCCTGAATCGTTTGCGGCATTATCGTGAAGAACCTACGGAAGACGTTATTCCGCAATGGTTAAAAAATACCGTTGAGGGTATGCACGATAAGCTTAAATTTGGCGAGGGGGCGCTGGAAAATATGGTCGAGCTTTCCGGGAAAACTCAGGAATACTTAACCCGGGCCACCCAGCGTTATTATGCCAAAACGCCGATGCAGATGATTAACGATATTCGCATCAACTTCGCCAAAAAACAGCTGGAGATAACCAACTACTCGGTGACCGATATCGCCTATGAGTCGGGGTACAGTAGCCCAAGTCTGTTTATTAAAACATTCAAGAAGCTGACTTCTTTTACCCCCAGCAGCTATCGGAAACACCTCACCAGTATTAATTAACCGGGCGCGGAATAGTCCGCGCGGTCTAAATATTCAAATTAACTGTCCGTATTTAAACGGAGAGCGGGTGCCGCATACGCGCTATCCGCAAGGGAGAAAAAGATGAGCCAGAAATTGAAGGTAGTGACTATCGGCGGCGGCAGCAGCTATACCCCGGAATTACTGGAAGGATTCCTGAAGCGTTATCATGAACTGCCGATTAGCGAACTGTGGCTGGTGGACGTCGCGGAAGGGCAGGAAAAGCTCGATATTATCCATGCGCTGTGCCAGCGCATGGTGGAAAAAGCCGGCGTCCCGATGAAAGTCTACAAGACCCTCGATCGCCGCGCGGCGCTGGAAGGCGCAGATTTCGTCACCACCCAGCTGCGCGTCGGCCAGCTTAAGGCGCGCGAAAAGGATGAGCGTATTCCGCTGAGTCACGGCTATTTAGGCCAGGAAACCAACGGCGCGGGTGGACTGTTTAAAGGTCTGCGCACCATTCCGGTCATTTTTGACATTGTGAAAGATGTGCAGGAAGTCTGTCCGAACGCCTGGGTGATTAACTTTACCAACCCGGCGGGCATGGTGACCGAAGCGGTTTATCGTCATACCGGCTTTAAGCGCTTTATCGGCGTATGCAATATTCCTATCGGTATGAAGATGTTTATCACCGATGTGCTGAAGCTGAGCCCGAGCGATGAGCTCAATATCGATCTGTTTGGTCTGAATCATCTGGTGTTCGTGCGGGATGTGCTGGTCAACGGCGTTTCGCGCTTTGACGAGCTGCTTGATGGCGTGGCGTCGGGTCGATTGAGCGCAAACTCGGTGAAAAATATCTTTGATTTGCCGTTTAGCGAAGGACTGCTCCGTTCGCTGCGCCTGATCCCTTGTTCCTATCTGCTCTACTACTTTAAGCCAAAAGAGATGCTGGCGATTGAAATGGGCGAGTACTACAAAGGCGGCGCCCGCGCGCAGGTGGTGCAGAAGGTTGAGAAACAGCTGTTTGAGCTGTACAAAGATCCGGATCTGAACGTTAAACCAAAAGAGCTGGAACAGCGCGGCGGGGCGTATTACTCCGACGCGGCCTGTGAAGTGATTAACGCCATTTACAATGATAAGCAGGCCGAACATTACGTGAACGTGCCGCACCATGGCCACGTGGATAACATCCCGGCCGACTGGGCGGTCGAGATGACCTGTACGCTGGGTCGCGACGGTGCGAAACCGACACCGCGCATCACGCATTTCGACGAAAAAGTGCTGGGGCTGATTTACACCATTAAAGGCTTTGAAGTCGCGGCCAGCGAAGCGGCAATCAGCGGTAAACTGGATGACGTGCTGCTGGCGCTTAACCTGAGCCCGCTGATCCACTCCGATCGTGACGCCGAACAGCTGGCGCGTGAGATGATCCTTGCGCACGAGCAGTGGCTGCCAAACTTTGCGGCGACTATCGAAAAACTGAAACAGTAACGGGAGCGGCTTATGGAACGCGTGTTAATCGTCAATGCCGATGATTTTGGCCTCAGCAAAGGGCAAAACTACGGCATTATCGAAGCCTGCAAGAACGGTCTGGTCACCTCCACGACGGCGCTGGTCAACGGCGCGGCGATCGGCCACGCTGCCCAGCTTAGCCGCTGCGTCCCTGAGCTGGCGGTGGGGATGCACTTTGTCCTGACGCTGGGCGAACCGCTGTCGGCGATGCCGGGCTTAACCCGCGAAGGTCGTCTCGGTAAGTGGATTTGGCAGATGGCGGAAGAGGATAGCCTGCCGCTGGATGAGATCGCGCACGAGCTGGAGTGCCAGTACCGGCGCTTTGTCGAGCTGTTTGGCCATGAGCCGACGCATATCGACAGCCATCACCATGTGCATATGATTGCGCAGATTTACCCCATCGTCGCGGCCTTTGCGCGCGAAAAGGGGGTGGCGCTGCGGATCGATCGGCAGCTGGCGACGCTGTCAGGTTTAGCGCAGGATGCGGCGCGCAGCAGCGACGGCTTTACCAGCGAGTTTTACGGGGAAGGGGTTTCGGAAGCGCTGTTTCTGCAAACCCTGGATGCCTCTATCCAGCGTGATGAGCGATCGCTGGAGGTGATGTGCCACCCGGCGTTCGTTGATAACACGATTATGGGTAGCGCCTATTGCTACCCGCGCCTGACCGAACTGGACGTGCTCACCGCCGAGTCGCTGAAGTATGCGATTGCCGAGCGCGGCTACCGGCTCGGCACCTATCGCGATGTGTAAGTAAAGAGAAGTGAGAAGCCCGGCAGAAATGCCGGGCTTTTTTTACGCCGGGATCGCGGAGATTTTGGCGCTTCTCGACCACACCCGATGCGCCGCCATCAGGGTAATCAGCGCATCCACCGACGCATTATCGATGGCGTCCGTCTCAACGATGCCTTCTTCCCCCTGACTGGCAACCTGCAGCGGCGCTTTGCACTGCCGGGCATCGCCTGCCAGCAGAATCGGCTTCAGGTGTTTATAGGCTTCCAGCAGGTAGTAGTGGAAATCACCATTGTTGCTCAGGCTTTGCAGATCGCCGCCGGGAACAATGACCGCGTCCACGGTAAGCGATGGCGACCCGGCAAAGGTCCCGGCCACCGGCAGCTCGGTGCGGTCATCGGCCTGCACTTTCCCCATTCGGGAATAGAGTAATTTGGCATGCACCCCGTGCGCTTTGAGCGCCTTGAGCAGCGTCAGGAGCTCTTTGGCGACCGGACGATCGTTAAGCAGTACCGCTACCACCCGGCCTTTTACGTCACCGCTGGGAATAGCGTACAGGCTTAACGTAGGATCCTTTTTCAGACCGTTAACATCCGGCGGCGGCGTGATGCTGCGCTGTTCGTCGGTGAGCTCAATACCCAGATTTTTACCCACCGCCTGAGCCAGCTGCAGGTCGATATGCGCCAGCTGATCGACCACCCGCTCGCGGATCCACTCCCTGACGACCTTGCTCAGCTCGAAGCTGAATCCGTCGATAATATGCTGCTGCTCAATAGGCGTCTGGCTACGCCAGAACAGCAGGGGCTGCGAGTAATATTCGCCAAACGACGGACTGCGCTGGCGAATCTTTTCCCCGTCAACCCGCTCGGCATAGGATTCAAAGCCGCCGCGTTTCGCGGCCGGCGGCGTCTCCCGCGGCCAGTTATCGTTGATGGAGTTAGGTTCATAGTTTGCCGGGTTGGTATCAATATCCATCCGGTGCATGCCGTCGCGCTGGAAATTATGGTACGGGCAGGTGGGTTTATTGATAGGGATTTCATGGAAATTCGGCCCGCCGAGGCGGCTGATCTGCGTATCGGTATAGGAGAAGAGTCGGCCCTGCAGCAGCGGATCGTTGCTGAAGTCTATCCCCGGAACGATATGCCCTGGATGGAAGGCCGCCTGTTCGTTTTCGGCAAAGAAGTTGTCCGGGTTGCGATTGAGGACCATCTTACCGACGCGCTGCACCGGGACCAGCGCTTCCGGAATCAGCTTGGTGGGATCCAGCAGATCGAAATCAAAAGCAAACTCGTCCTCTTCCGGGATCAGCTGTAAGCCCAGCTCGTACTCAGGATAATCGCCGGCTTCAATCGCTTCCCATAAATCACGGCGGTGGAAATCGGGATCGCGACCGGTCAGCTTTTGCGACTCGTCCCATACCAGGGAGGCTTTGCCCGCGACCGGCTTCCAGTGAAAACGTACGAAGGTGGCTTTACCTTCCGCGTTAATCAGGCGGAAGGTGTGGATGCCGAACCCTTCCATCGTGCGGTAGCTGCGGGGCAGTCCGCGGTCGGACATCGCCCACATCACGTTATGCAGCGTTTCGGGCTGCAGTGAGACGTAATCCCAGAACGTGTCGTGTGCGCTTTGCCCCTGCGGGACGGCCCAGTGCGGCTCGGGTTTGACCGCGTGGACGAAATCAGGGAACTTGATCGCGTCCTGAATAAAAAAGATCGGCGTGTTGTTGCCGACCAGGTCAAAGATGCCCTCGTCGGTATAAAACTTGGTGGCAAAGCCGCGGATGTCGCGCACCGTATCGGCGGAGCCTGCGCCGCCCTGAACGGTGGAAAACCGGACGAAGACCGGCGTTTTTTTCTGCGGATCGCAGAGGAAAGTCGCTTTGGTGATATCGCTTAAATCGCTGTACGCCTGGAAATAGCCGTGCGCAGCGGAGCCGCGGGCATGGACGATCCTCTCAGGAATGCGCTCGTGGTCAAAATGGGTGATTTTTTCGCGCAGGATAAAATCTTCCAGCAGCGTGGGGCCGCGTTTGCCAGCGCGCAGCGAGTTCTGGTCGTCTGCGATGCGTACGCCCTGATTGGTGGTGAGCGCAAAATCCTCGCCGCCTTTACGCTGTTTTTCAAGGGCATCGAGCTTTTCGCTGTGCGTATCCGGGGCTTTCATACTGCCCGGGGCGGTCGGCTCTTCACCTGGGGCGGTGGGATGCGGCGTGGGCCGCCAGTTCTGATCTTCGGGGGCTAAGGCATCCAGACCTGGTTTTGCTTCCCGGTCGTCGTGAACCGGTGATTGATGGGGTTGCGGGTTATGGTGTTTATCAGACATTGCTCGCTCCTGCTTTCATTGCTGAAAATGGTCGTTGCTAAACCAAAACCCTTCTAATTGTAGAACATCATTTCAAGAATATATTTTTATAAGAGTTTTACTACTAAAGGGCCGCAAGCTGGGGGCGACGAAAGGGGGCTTTTTCGGCTATGATAGGGGTTTCTGTTTCCCGCTGTGTTTAGTGAATCTATTTGTGATGAAACCACTTCGCCAACAAAATCGTCAGGTCATTAGCTACGTGCCGCGAGTCGAGCCTGCGCCGCCGGAACACGCCGTCAAAATGGATGGTTTTCGCGACGTCTGGGTTTTGCGGGGTAAATACGTTGCTTTTGTGCTAATAGACGAACATTTTCGTCGCTCCCCTCCGTTTAACGTGCCGGAAGCGGCGCAGCGCTGGGCGACGCAAATGAGGCAGGAAGGTGAAATCGACGCCTGAATGTGCCGGGCACAATAAAAAAAACGCTGAAATCAGCGGTTTTTTGTTTTTAATAACCTGAAGTGCGGGCCCGCTTAGCGGTGCGCGAGCTCCGCGTCTTCTTCGCTATCGAGAATAGCTTTATCGGTTTGACGCAGCCACTGGCTGGTCAGGGTACCGGCGGTCATGGAACCGCTTACGTTCAGCGCGGTACGGCCCATATCAATCAGCGGCTCAACCGAGATCAGCAGCGCCACCAGCGTGACCGGCAGGCCCATCGCCGGCAGGACGATCAGGGCGGCAAAGGTCGCGCCGCCGCCCACGCCAGCGACCCCGGCGGAACTGACGGTCACGATGCCCACCAGCGTCGCAATCCACAGCGGATCGAGCGGGTTAATACCGACGGTAGGGGCGACCATCACGGCGAGCATCGCCGGATAGAGGCCCGCGCAGCCGTTCTGCCCGATCGTGGCGCCGAACGATGCGGAGAAGCTGGCGATAGACTCCGGCACGCCCAGGCGACGCGTTTGCGCTTCCACGTTCAGCGGAATAGACGCCGCGCTGGAGCGGCTGGTAAAGGCGAAGGTCAATACCGGCCAGACTTTACGGAAGTACTTCAGAGGACTCACGCCGTTGACCGCCAGCAGCAGACCGTGCACCACGAACATGATGCCCAGACCAATATAGGAGGCGATAACGAAGCTGCCGAGCTTGATGATGTCCTGCAGGTTAGAGCCCGCGACTACCTTGGTCATCAGCGCCAGCACTCCGTACGGCGTTAACTGCATCACCAGGCGCACCAGCTTCATTACCCAACTCTGCAGCGTGTCGATGGCGGTGAGTACGCGCTGGCCTTTGGCGACGTCATCTTTCAGCAATTTCAGCGCCGCGACGCCGAGGAACGCGGCGAAGATAACCACGCTGATAATCGACGTTGGGTTCGCGCCGGTCAGATCGGCAAACGGGTTTTTCGGTACGAAAGAGAGGATCAGCTGCGGGACGCTCAGGTCCGCGACTTTACCGGCGTAATTGCTCTGAATGGCGTTGAGGCGGGCGGTCTCCGCGCTGCCCTGAACAAGCCCTTCGGCGGTCAGGCCAAACATATTAGTGACCAGCACCCCGACCAGCGCCGCAATCAGCGTGGTGAACAGCAGGGTTCCAATACTGAGGAAGCTGATTTTACCCAGCTGCGAGGCATTATGCAGACGGGCGACCGCGCTCAGAATGGAGGCGAAAACCAGCGGCATGACGATCATTTGCAGCAGTTGAACATAGCCGTTACCGACGATATTGAACCACTGGATAGAATCCTTCAGCACCGGGCTGTCGGAACCATAGATAAGCTGTAGCGCCAGGCCGAAGACAACGCCGATCGCCAGACCGACCAGCACTTTTTTAGCGAGGCTCCACTGTTTATGGCGGGTTTGGGCCAGCGCCAACAGTAAAACCGCGAACACGACTACGTTCGCTATTAATGGAAAGTTCATCCCCGTTCTCCTGATATCTTTTATTACCGGGCTGGTCAATAACCAGCTCTTATGACGGCAAGGGTAGCAGAAGGCGTTATTCGTTACTTATATTCAAATGGAATTGATTATAACCAATTGAATAATCCGCTGGTTTATCGTCCAGTCTGGTGGCTAATTAAGCGATTAAAGGTGGTTTGCAAAGAATTAATCATGTCCGATGACCAGCGAATGGCGCTGTTTTCGGCAACGTTTTGCGGCATCCATACGGCATAGATAAACAGCGCCATACACAGCGCGCGCTCCAGCTGGTTACCCTTGCGCGGTGCAAGCAGGGGCAGGCGAAAACGCCAGCGGCAGGGCCAGAGCAGCGGAACGCCTGCCGGGGTGAGCATGTCGGCGAGAATATGGCTGAGGTAGCCAAGAACCAGGCCCTGAACCGCATCTGCCGGCACTATCCAGCTTTCCGGTACTTTCAATGAGAAAATCGCGACCGCGCCAAAGACCACCAGCAGGCTATGGGTGAAGCCGCGATGGCCAAAGGCGCGCGCTATCGGTTTTGATATCCAGCTTAATCGCTGACCGAGAAACGACTTAGGGTGATCGATATCCGGCAGCAGACAGGTCAGGATGGCGGAAGGAACGATGTGCCACCAGTCGCCCTGAGCCAGCACGGGGGTCAATTCCGCGTTTTTCGCAAATACCGCACAGGCGATAGAGAAGAGGAGGTGGCCTTCCGCCGTCATGATAAACACCCTAAACTGTCAATTCATACAGTATAGGGTTTTTATACAGTGTGCGGAAGAGGTGACGGTGTAACTCTTTGTCACAAAAACATCAGCGTGCCAGCCAGCCGCCATCTACCGCCAGCGTAAAGCCGCTAATGTAATCCGCCGCCCGGGAGGCGAGAAAAACGACCGGCCCCTGCAGGTCATCCGGCACGCCCCAGCGCCCGGCCGGAATACGATCGAGAATCGCTTTGCTGCGCTCGGCGTCTTCACGCAGCTGCTGAGTATTGTTGGTAGCCATGTATCCCGGGGCAATGGCGTTAACGTTGATGCGATGCCCCGCCCATTCGTTGGCCATCAGGCGGGTAATGCCCAGTACGCCGCTTTTTGACGCGGTGTAGGAGGGTACCCGAATCCCCCCCTGAAAGGAGAGCATTGAGGCAATGTTAACGATTTTCCCGCCGTCACCCTGCTGAATAAACTGTCTGGCGACCGCCTGTGAAAGAAAGAACACCGACTTCAGATTCAGGTTAATCACCTCGTCCCAGTCTTTTTCGCTAAAGGAGAGCGCATCGGCGCGGCGGATGGTTCCCGCATTGTTGACCAGAATATCTACCCGGCCCATGGCGGCCACGGCCCGATCGACAATGGTTTCAATCTCATCCTGCCGGCTCAGATCGGCCTGAATAGCGGTAAAGCGTCGGCCCAGCGCCTGAACCTTCTCTGCGGTTTCATGGGGGATCCGGCGATTCACGCCGACGATATCGCACCCGGCCTGCGCAAGGCCCAGCGTCATTCCCTGGCCCAGCCCGGTATCACAACCCGTCACGATAGCGACCTTGCCCGTAAGGTCAAAGGCGTTCAGTACCATATGCACCTCTGTATGCTGATTTCACGCGTTAAATAACGCCGTTGAGACAAGCATAGAGGGCGGGAGAAGAAAAAACAAATAAAAATGAAACGCTGTTTTAATTTTGTGATGATGAGACGGTGCCGCTATCTCATCATCAGCGGCAGGATTAACCGAGCAGGTCGCTCAGGGTGAGGGATTCAAGGGTGGCAAGCTTCACGTCCGCCAGCACGAAGCGCGGATCGCGGCTGTTTTCCGCTTCCGGTACGACGATAGATCGCATTCGGGCCGCTTTGCTGGCAATCATGCCGTTAACCGAGTCTTCCAGCGCCACGCAGTGCATCGGGCTGACGCCGAGTCTGGCGGCGCAGTCCAGATAGACCTGCGGGTGCGGTTTGCTGAACGGCAGCCCTTCGGCGGAAGCGAGGGCGTCAAATTGATCGCGCAGTTCAAACATGGTGAGGACTTTTTCCAGCATCCGCAGCGGCGAAGCCGACGCCAGGCCGATTTTCAACCCCTGGGCTTTGCACATCGCCACCGCTTCCCGCGCACCGGGGAGGAGCGGACGCGCTTCTTCCACCAGCTGGATGGCGCGGTTGATGATCCGCGCGGTGACTTCGGCACGATCCGGGCCTTTCCACGGCTGCTGGGCAAACCACAGATCGACGACTAAATCGATGCGCAGCCCCAGGATATCGGGCATTTCATGGCGGCGGCTGATATCCACCCCGAGGCTTGCCATCACCTCCAGCTCCGCTTTATCCCACAGCGGCTCAGAATCAATCAGTAAACCATCCATATCAAAAATCGCGGCGTGAATCTGGCGCCTGGCTGACATAAGTCCCTCTCCTGTAGCGTAAGTAGATAACGAATCGGCACTCATGGTATATCATACCGCGCATTATTGGGCGAAATTCGCCGACGAAGGTAGACTTAGGGTAGACAGGCGTCTTAACAAGGGGAACCCATGACGTATCAACAAGCTGGACGCGTTGCAGTACTTAAACGTATTTTGGGGTGGGTGGTATTTATCCCGGCGGTTATCTCGACGCTGATCTCCGTGCTGAAGTTTATGTACGAGCACAGTGAGAAAAAACCGGGCATTGACGCGGTGATGATGGACTTTGCTCATGTGATGATTGAGATGATGCGTTTCAATACGCCGTTCCTGAATTTCTTCTGGTACAACTCGCCGCTGCCGGACTTTAAGCACGGTATGAATATCGGCTTCTGGGTTATCTATATTCTGGTGTTCGTCGGCATGGCGCTACAGGCCTCCGGAGCGCGGATGGGGCGCCAGGCGAAGTTTCTGCGCGAGGGCGTTGAGGATCAGCTGATTCTGGAGCAGGCGAAAGGGGCCGAAGGGCTGACGCGCGAACAAATCTCTGAACGCGTTGTGGTGCCGCGCCATACCATCCTGGTGCAGTATTTTCCGCTATACGTCCTGCCGGTTATTATTATTGTGCTGGGCTACTTCTTCTTCTCTTTACTCGGCTTTCTGTAAAAGACCGGCCCGGAAGCGCCGGGCCGGCAGAATTACTGGGCGGGAAGGGCGCGCGGTTTACCCTCATTATCTACCGCGACGTAGATAAACAGCGCTTCGGTTGCTTTGTAGCGCTGGCCGATGGGTTCAGACGACACCTTCTTGACCCACACTTCCATATTGATGGTTATCGACGTATTGCCGCGCTTCACGCAGCTGGCGTAGCAGCACACCACGTCGCCGACCGCGACCGGGCGTAAAAAAGTCATGCCGTCGACGCGCACGGTCACGACGCGACCGTGGGCAATCTCTTTGGCCATAATCGCCCCGCCAATATCCATCTGCGACATCAGCCAGCCGCCGAAAATATCGCCGTTAGCGTTGGTGTCCGCCGGCATCGCCAGGGTGCGTAATACCAATTCGCCCTTCGGCGTAAGATCTGTTGTTGTCATTCTATACTCTGTACTAGTCAAAGATGATCAGGCGGATGCTACTATGAAAATGACGCTGAGAGAATAGGGAATACGCCCGCGATAGCGGGCGTGAGGGGTTAGAAGGAGATCGTGACGCCAGCGTAGTAGGCGCGACCCGGTTCGTTATAGGTCGAAGCCCCTTCGTTTTCACGATAAATTTGCTTATCGAACAGGTTACTGATCCCGGCGTTCAGGCGCAGATCTTTCATTAGCTGATAGTTACCGCCGATACCAATCACGGAATAGGAGCCCACTTCATTGGTGGCCAGTACGCCGTTTTCAGTACGAATTTCCGCATATTCCCGCGGTTTCTGCCGACCGTACAGAGTCCAGTTGACGTTCGCCGAAAACTTGCTGGTCACCTGCCAGTCGAGCAGGGTATTGATGGTGTATTTCGGAATAACGGACAGCGGGTTTCCGGTATCTTTGTTTTCCGATTTGATCATATAAGTGGCATTGGTGCGCCAGCTGAGCGTATCGGCAATGACCGGAACCAGCAGCGTGCCTTCAAGGCCTTCGACGACCGCTTTCCCGCCGTTCTCCCACTGCAGGATATTCGCCCCGGTAGCGGTATTACCCAGTATCTCGGTGCCGGAGACGATCTTGTTTTTGTAGTCGTTGCGGAACCAGGTGACGCCGGCGTTATAACCGTTCAGGTTAAACTCAAGGCCAATCTCCTTATTGATGCTGATTTCCGGATCGAGGTCCGGGTTACCCAAAAGATAGCAGTTGCCATCGGCAATACTTATCGGGCAGCCGTTGCCCCGCGTAGAAAGCAGATAGCCTTCGCTCGACTGATACAGGTTCGGCGCTTTAAATACCCGGGCGATGCCCGCTTTGACCTTAAACATATCGCCCAGATCCTGCGACAGGTTCAGGCTCGGGCTCCAGTTGCTGCCGAAGTCGTTATGATAGTCGAAGCGCAGACCCGGGATAATATTGGTGCCCGGCGTCGCTTCGATATTGTCTTCCAGATAAATACCGGTCAGGGTGGCGCTGTTTTTAGGGCTGCGTTGTGAAGGATCGCCCGAAATCCCGGGGAGAGCATCCGTGGTGGTGGTGGCCTGCATGGACGCCGGATCGTTTAGCTCATCGCGATTCCATTCCATGCCCAGAGTCAGGGTCTGTTCAGCGAGCCAGTTGAAGGGGAGATTCACCTCTGCGGTTGAGCGCCACGACTCCAGGCGGCTGGTGTCATAGACATCGCTATTGATCATCCCTTCAACGCGGCCGGTGGTGCCCTCCTGCAGGCGGGTATTGTTGGTTTTTTCGTAGTAGACGCCCGCCTTCGACTGGCCCCAGTCCCAGATCCCGTTGTAGGTCAGGCCCCAGGTCTGCCGATATAGCCGGTTGGTTTCCTGACCGTACAGCGTATCCACCAGGCCATTTGGGCTCATATTGCTGTTGCTGTACTGCGTATCGCCGGCATAAATATTGCCCTGGCGGCTATAGGCGTAGCTAAAATCCAGGATCTGCTGCGGCGTAACTTTCCACGACAGCAGGGCGTTAATATCTTTGTTGCGTACCCCTTCGCGGCCCGCCGCGTAAGAGCCATTTTGCGCGCGGTTAATATCCCAGGCATCGGGCTCCGTTTTGTTAATGTTGCCGTACAAACGCATGGTCAGGGCATCTCCCGCCAGCGGTCCGTTGAGGCTGAAGTTAGCTCGGTTGGTGGCGCCTTCTTTATTATTTTCCGGCTGATTGGTATACAGCGAAAGCGAGCCGTGCCAGTCGTTGGTGGGGCGTTTGGTGATGATATTGACAACGCCGCCCGCGGCGCCTGAGCCGTAGCGCGCTGCGGCAGGGCCGCGCAGAACTTCAATGCGTTCCACCATTTCCGGCGGTACCCAGTTGCTGTCGCCGCGGGTATCGCGCTCGCCGCGCCAGCTATAGCGCACTGAATTGCGGGAGGTGACGGGCACGCCGTCGATAAGAATCAGCGTGTTTTCCGGTCCCATTCCGCGAATGTCGATCTGACGGTTGTTGCCGCGGCTGCCGCTGGCGCTGTTGCCGGTCAGGTTGACGCCGGGCATTTTACGGATGATTTCTGAGAGATCGTTAACCGGGGGATCTTTAGCAATATCTTCCGCAGTGATGATCGAGACGCCCGGCTGCTGCTTCAGCGCCTCTTCGGCGGTGCCATGAACCACCATGGTCTCCGTATCCTGTTCCACCTCTTCGGCGAAGACCCCTGGGCTGAGTAAGCCTGCAATGGCCAGGGCCAGGGCCAGGGCCAGGGGCGTTGCTATGTGATTTTTCTGCGTTCTCATTATAAATATCCATATCAAATCATGAAAAATTGAGATCGAGAATATCAATGATAATCATTATCGTTTCAATAAAGCGATGCTAATCTCCATTAAATCCTCACAATTGCCGCAACTTTCCGGCATGTGGTAGATATCATGAAGAAACCGGCGAGCCTGCGCCCTCCGGTTTCCGGGCGCGTTCGTCAGGAGGTGGGGGGGGCGTTGTCGGTTTTTTGACGGCGTGTTTGCGATTGGTACCATGCCGGGAGCTCAGCCAGTCTGATGCCGGTCGGGACATAGCTTTGTTTCAGGCAGGCTATGCGCTGGGAACGATAAATACCGGTATAGCCCGAGACCAGCCATGCCACCACGCAGGCCAGCGCCGCGTAAACACCGATTTCCGCGCCAAACAGCTCAATTGCCATCAGCGTCGAGGCGATGGGGGTATTCGCCGCACCGGCAAAGACGGCGACAAAACCTATCCCGGCCAGAAAACCTGGCGGCATATGCAGCAGCGGCGCCAGAGCATTGCCCAGCGTCGCGCCGACGTAAAACAGCGGGGTGACTTCGCCACCTTTAAATCCGCTGCCTAAAGAGACAACGGTGAAGATCAGTTTGCCGAAGCAATCCCACGGCGCCAGCGGATGCTGGAAAGCGTCCACTATCACCGGTATGCCCAGGCCAATATAGCGCTCTCCGTGCAGCAGCCAGACGGCGCCGGCAATCGCCAGTCCGCCAATAAACGGCCGCAGCGGCGCGTAGTGAATCCGTTTTTTCATCAAGGCGCCGACCGCATGCGTGCTGTCGGCGAAAATGCGCGCCGCGAGGCCAAAGCAGCAGCCGGCGATAATGACGGCCAGCAGCGTCCAGAGCGTCAGCGTGGGAAAGCCGGTAATAAAGTAGTGCGTATGCTGCACGCCCCACATGATGCCGACCCGATCGGCGATAATCGCCGCAAACAGACAGGGAAGAATGGCGCTGTAGTCCATCCGTCCGATAGCCAGGACCTCGAGCCCGAATAGCGCTCCGGCGAGCGGGGTACCGAAAACCGAAGAGAAACCGGCGCTGATCCCGGCCATCAGTATCATTCGCCGGGCATCGTCGTTAAGGCGGAAAAGGGCCGTAAAACGGTCGGCAATCGAGGCACCCATCTGCACCGCCGTGCCTTCACGCCCGACGGAGGCGCCAAACAGATGAGAAACAACGGTGCCGAAAAAAACCAGCGGCGCCATGCGCAAGGGAATGATGCGCTGAGGGTCGTGAATCTCTTCCAGAATCAGGTTATTGCCGGCCTCCACGCGGGTGCCGTAGCGCAGGTAGATCCAGCTGACGGCAAAACCTGCCAACGGCAGGAGCCCGATAAGCCAGAGGTGAGCTTCACGCGTTGCCGTGGCCCACTGCAGTGAGAAAAGAAAAAACGCCGATGCCGTACCCGCCAGCACCGCGATGATAAAGGCGAGGAGCAGCCATTTTCCGAGGAAGAAAAGCAGAGAGAGTGATGAAAAGCGGTTTGCACGCATCGTCAGTTCCTTAGAAGATTAACCTTCCCGGACGCGGTGCCTGCAATTCAGATATGCCTGCCCATTCCCGGTCCGGGAATAAAAAGCAGGCATCATTAGCCACATGGCGGTTCAAGGAGGAATGCCATCTCCTGTGAGAAATAGCTTACATTACGAATCGTTTCAGCTGAAGCGATTTATGCGGAGAGGGGAAAAGCGAAGAACACGGCACGCCGTCCGGCGTGCCGTGGGAAAGCCAGCTTAGTGGTTGTCGTCCTGCGGCATATGACGATAGATATACACGCCGCTCAGCAGGGTGAATACCAGCGTCAGGGCGGTCAAACCAAAGACCTTGAAGTTGACCCAGATATTCTGCGGCAGCCAGAAAGCGATATAGATATTCGCCAGTCCGCAAAGGATGAAAAACACCGCCCAGGCCAGATTCAGACGCGACCACACCTGCTGCGGCAGCGTCAGCTCTTTACCCAGCATGCGCTGGATCAGCGGCTTCTTCATCACCCACTGGCTAAACAGCAGCGCGCTGGCAAACAGCACGTAGATAACCGTCACCTTCCATTTAATAAACTCATCGTTATGGAAGAAGATGGTTAAGCCGCCAAATACGGCCACCAGCACAAAGGTAATCAGCGCCATTTTCTCGACTTTACGATAGCGCACCCAGCTGTAAATCAGCACGATGGCGGTAGCGATAATCAGCGCGGTCGTCGCGGCGTAGATATCATAAAGCTTGTAGAATGCGAAGAAGACTACCAGCGGTAAAAAATCCAGAAACTGCTTCATACATCGATTCCGTCGTTCAGGTTGGGGCAGGGAGCACCCGCCCCGGATTAGGTTAGTTACGAATGAGCATATACAAGCGAAATAAATAGATCAGCAACAATGCGGAGATAAGATTGCTGAGGGTATTTATTACCACCGCGCCAACGTTTGGCGTCAGGACCGCGAAGCTGGAGGCAAACAGCAGCAGCAGCGTTTTCGCCAGCAGCCAGCCGATAATGGCCGGCGCCACCAGACGTACGTTGGCCCAGGCCAGACGCATACTGCTACGCATGGCGCTGAAAATCCCCATTTTATCCTGCACCAGCATAACCGGTGCGAAAGAGAGCACGATAGCCAGCAGGACGCCCGGCACCACCACCAGCATCATTCCCATCTGCACGATAAACGTCGTCAGCAGGATCAGCAGCAGCAGCTTTGGCAGCACCGGCGCAGAAGCGCCAATCGCGCGCAGGGCGCTGACTCGCTGGCCGGCGGAGACCATCTGAATCATGAGCAGAACGCCGCCGGCAAGAATGGCGTTACCTACCAGCCCTGAGAAGGTAGAGGCCGCAGACGCGCGCAGCAGGATTTGCTGCTGCTCCGGCGTCATGCTCTGGACCAGTTCAAACAGCCCGCCGCTACCCGCCAGGCTATCGCCCTGGCTCAGTATTGACAGCTGCTCTTCACTGGGTGAAAAGGCATGGCCAAGTACTACCGTAATGAACGCGCATAGCAGCGCAATCAGCAGGATAGTAACGAACTGATTGCGGAAAAAGTTCCCGGTGTCACGGTAGACGGACTTCGCCGTGATAGACATGCATTCTCCTTGAGTATTGCAGGTGTTAACTAGCCGGCGATTGTACCGCAAATCGCGGCTGGGTAGCAGTCTCTGCTCCTGCAGGCTAAGTATATCTTTGTAAATAGAAGAGGAAATCAGCGACGCGCTGCTTTGAGTGTCATAAAGGAAGAAATTTGATACGACACGCTTCTCACTGATTGTATTGAGAAAGTGAAAATTAATCTGGATCAATAAATGTTAAATTTGCCCACTTAATGTGATCTATGTTGGATCAAACATACTTCAATGTGGGTATATTCTGGCGCTGAATAACCATAATGAGGAAGTGGGTATGAAAAAGTTAGCAGCGGCGGTTGTTATTCTGAGCAGTCTTTCCGGCAGCAGCGTCTGGGCGCATGAAGCCGGTGAATTTTTTATTCGCGCGGGTTCGGCAACGGTCAGACCGACCGAAGGCGCGGGCGGCACGTTAGGCAGCCTGGGGGGCTTTAACGTCAGCAATAATACGCAACTGGGTTTGACGTTCACCTATATGGCAACGGATAACATCGGCGTTGAACTGCTGGCCGCCACGCCGTTCCGCCATAAAGTCGGGACCGCGGCAACCGGCAATATTGCGACCGTTCACCATTTACCGCCGACGCTCATGGCGCAGTGGTATTTTGGCGACTCCAGCAGCAAGCTGCGTCCATACATTGGCGCGGGTATCAACTACACGACCTTCTTCGATGAGAGCGTGAACGATACGGGTAAAAAGACCGGCATATCCGATCTGAGCCTGAAAGACTCCTGGGGGGCGGCGGGACAGGTGGGGATGGACTATCTGATTAACCGCGACTGGCTGATTAACATGTCGGTGTGGTACATGGATATCGACACCACCGCCAACTATAAGCTGGCGGGCGCGCAGCAGCACGACAGTATTCGTCTGGATCCGTGGGTGTTTATGTTCTCTGCCGGATACCGGTTCTAAAGTCTCAGGTAAAGCTGGTCGCAATGACCAGCTTTATTGCACGTCCCGACGCGAAGTCCGCAGCTGCGATTGTCGATGCGTCATTTGCCGCAAGCACTCCGCGGAACGTCCGCGTCAACCGCTACTCATTACCCCATTTATTCAGGAATACCGCGATATCATCGATGCGCTGCCGATCGATGCCCGCTTGTATGGCCATCTCTCCCTGCGCCTCCTCGCTGATTTCTTCGTTATTCATCAGCCGCGTAATCAGCAGTTGAAAATAGCGCGCCAGGGGCTCACGTTCTGACTCGCTGACGGGCTCGGCGGACTCCGTCGAATACTCATCCGCAATGTCGTAATATTTCAGTGGTACTTCCTCGTGCATAAATCGCTCCCGGTTGACGTTGTGCCTGTATTTTCTGGCTTGAATAATATCACCCCTGCCTGGCTTTAGCTCAGGAACGCCCGGAAAAACGTATGACTAGCCCACACTATGCGCAACGGGAGGGTAACGCCCCGCCATCGGGGAGTAAGGATGTTCGTGCGACATGCGCTGGCCTTTATTAAGGCTATTGGTACGGTTGTTCCGTTTGGAGAGTTATTAAACATCTGGTTTCTAATGCTATGTTATTTGAGCTGCACGTTTAATGAGAAAACTCTTGCCGCGACACCATCGATTCTGAAATAAAAGCAAATGGCTTGTTGGAATAATACGCCGTGCTCTATGATGCCTCTGCCTGTAAATGTCTTTTCTTTTATATCCAGGGTGTTTTATGAGTAATTTACTTCTTTTATTTATCTCCATCTTGCTATTGGTTATTTCCGTATACAATGGCGTGGCTTATTTTAATGAGATCAGAAGACGACGTAATGTGTTTCGTTGCTTTTATACTTCTGACGATCGTGACGCTAGGTCATAAACTGTTTTCTTTTCTCTAGCACGTTTAGAAACTTATTAAGATCGGTATTGCTTTCAATCTTAAAGTCATGCATGACATTTTTCTTGTGAGAATACACTGTTTTATAGTTAATGTTCAATTTATTTGCGATTTCCAGCTGGTTAAGCCCAAGACTCAGGGCATAGACGACCTTTGACTGCGCCTGGGTAAGCGATTTACAGGGACAGTTAATGCAGCGGCTAGTCTGCGGGCGATATCCTGTTTCATTGTCCGTCCAGGTGAATGCATAAACATGAAGTTTTATTTTATTTCTTATCGCCGGAAGCGAATCACCTTTATATAAAAACAAACAATCTTTAGTACAGTTGGGGAGTTCACTTTCCGAACATTGATTTTCCCTTTCCTGAATAATAAATAGTAAGCTTTTCGTGGTTTTATATTTCAACTCATCATGACATAAAAATATTTCTCCGGGTGCCATTTCGGTGAATATGATGTGAGCCTCTGCGATGTTACCGGGGGTGTAGCTATCTACAAAAATGAGGTTTTCCTCGTGGGCTACGCTTTCCTGCATCAGCTGCTTGATGGCATATCGGGTGTAGATATTTTTGGTATTGATTAAAATGGTTATCATAAATAAAGATTCACATGCTTATGAATAAATAAATCAGAATTAAAATAGTGTCAGGGCCTGATGATGGCCATACGTAAAACTAAGAGGTCTAACGGTAATGAGTGGTTTAACAAACTGCAAATAAGATATTGTAGAGTTTTTTAAAAAGCAATATTTCTATAGAAAATGAGAATTCAGATATTTTTCATAGGAAAAATCTTATCTTTCAAATAGATAATAAGCCTTTTTGGGTTTTTTAACTGAGATCGTTTTTATTTATTTTTGTCGTGCACGAAAAGCTTAGTGTCCGTATTGCTTTACTGGTAAGATTTTGGCTGAGGATGAATTGATCAGGGTATTCTTAAAAGCAATGAAACGGGCAATTTTTAATGAGGTGGTGGAGTGGATTGAATCCCGCCTGACAATCAATCCGTCCGTTGATGATATCGCCTGTGGGGTTGGGTATTCCCGGCGTTTTGTTTATAACCTGTTCCATGAGCAGGCCGGCCTTCCCGTCGGGAAATATATTCGCATGCGCAGAATGACGCTTGCCGCCGGTAAGCTAAAGCTGACTCAGCAATCAATTTCATCGATTGCCTGTTTACTGCACTTTGATTCTCATCAAACCTTTTCCCGTGAGTTTAAAAAAACCTTTGGGCTTAGTCCCGGAGCGTACCGGGATTCGACCTGTTGGGATATGTCGTTACTTTATCAGAAAGTGGCACCGCAGGGCGGCGGCGTACCGGCACCTTACCTTTGTTTTCTTGAAGAGCAGTCGTTTGCTGGATATGGATTCAACTATACGCTATCTCTGACTGATGATATCGCTACGCGAAAAGAGGTCACCCGGAGAAAAATTGCCGGCGGCGCGACAGGCGCAGACCGCGATATCTACATTCTCTCTGCATGTTCTCCCGCTGCGCACAATATATATAAAACAGCGATCAATGGATTCATCGGCACACCGTTTAATTCGCGGGTGGCTTCTTTTCGTGAGATACGGGTCGCTAAACGTGGGCTATACCTTGGTCTTGAATTTAGTGGCTCATGGGAAGAATTTATTTTTCTTTCGAATCATGTGTATCTGAAATACCTTCCTGAACTGGGGCTGTATCGACGTGAAGGTTATGATATCGAACGTTTTGTCCCTCAGGAAAATATTGCTTTAGGAAACGACCGGCCCATTTATACCCTGCATTATTATGTCCCGGTCGGTTATATTTAGATGATGGCAGCTTTGCCCAGTAAAAAGCGAAAATTGACTGCCATGAACCCGTCTGCAGGCCATTAATACGCATAGACTTATCACCACGGCACGTGATATCCGCGATAATCCAGATACTCTAATCCGGGACGATTTTGTTTTTCCAGCAGCACGTTCACCAGCGAGGGGATGGTCTCCGCCATGGTGAGCGGGGAGCTCTCGCCGCCAAGAGCCGTGCGGATCCACCCCGGCGCCATGACCACCATAGGATGCGATACGCTGGCAGGGCGGGCGGCAAAGCTGCGCATAAACATATTCAGCGCGGCTTTGCTCCCGCGATACAGCTCGCGCTGCCCGCCGGTATTATTGCTCAAACAGCCTTGTCCTGAAGACATAACGCCAATCAGCCCCTGCGGCAGCACCAGCGCCTGCAGATTTTCTATGACCCGCATCGGCGCGAGCGCGTTGGTCAGCATGACGTGAATAAACTCTTCCGTCGCGATCTCGCCGATGGTTTGTGTGGGATCGCGGTTGGTGGTGCCCGCATTGACGAACAGCATATCCAGCACGCTATCGGCAAGCGCATTGCGCAGCGCCGCGATCCCGTCGCTATCACAAATATTCAGCGCCTCAATGCGCACCCGTCCAGGATAAGCCTCGGCCAGATGGTGCAGCGGCGTCGTTTGTGAGAGATCGTGAGCCGCACGCTGACGCGCCTACGGCAGGTCACCGGCGACCCGCTACTGGTCAGAGCCGGGCGAAACATGGTGCTGACTCCGCACGCAGAAAGTCTGCAGGCGCGGGCAAAAAACGTTGTCTCCGAGATGCGCGCGGTGCTCAACGCTTCGCCTGCGCCGCTGAGTTTATCGACCCTCGAGAAGCAATTTACTTTGCGTACCAATGAGGGATTTATAGACGCTTTTGGCCCGGCGCTGGTGAACGCCGCCGCGCGGGAAGCACCGGGCGTGACGCTGGAGTTTGTCGCTAAGCCGGAGAAAGATGCCCGATTTTTACGCGAGGGGCGGGTGGACCTGGAAATTGGCGTACTGAAAAATATGGGGCCGGAGATCCGCCTGCAGGCGCTGTTTCGCGATCGTTTTGTCGTCGCGCTGGCCAAAAACCATCCGCTGGCCGCCTTTGCCGACATGTCGCGGGAACAATTTGTTTCCGTGGGGCACGTCATTACCTCCCGTCGCGGGTTGATACGCGGGCCGGTTGATGACGCGCTGGCGGCGTGTGGCATGCGCCGCAGGATTGCCGCGGTGGTGCCTGGTTTTTCCGCCGCGCTGGCCGTGGCCCGGGATTCTCAGCTCATCGCCGTTGTCCCGGCCTCCTGCCTGCAGAGCGCGGCGGGAAAAGAGATGGTCGCTTTTCCTCTCCCGGTGAGTACGCCGGAGATAACGGTGTCACAAATGTGGCATCCTCGCCACGAGCATGAATTGGCACATCGCTGGCTAAGGCAGCTGGTGCGCAGAGTGTGTCGACAACCATAAAAAAAGCCCGCACAAGTGCGGGCAAAAATACTGGAAGCAATGTGAGCAATGTCGTACCGAATACCTGAGCTGTTTGCTCAACTATTCAGTAATGAGAAAGATAATATTTCTCATTTAAGATATCAACCCCAACTTTTGTGCAGAAGCGATTTTTTTAATCGACGACAAAGACGGTGCGTTTCTGGCTGTCGTCCTGCGGCCACGCCGTGGCGACCTCGCGAAGCGGCCGGGGAGTCGTGGCGATAGTCAATCCGCCGGCGACGGCGGCCTGCAGCATCTCCCCGGTGGCGGCCAGCAGCTGGGGCACAGAAAGGCTGCCAATTCCGCTGCCCATCAGCTGCAGCGGCGAGGAGCGTAGCACCGCGCCATTGAGAGAGATATCGGCGGCGGAAAGGGAACCGACCTGAATAAAACGTACCGGCGCATTTCCTGGGCTGTGTTTTGCCAGCGCTGGCAGCAAAAGTTCGGCGCTACGTCCCCACAGATAATCGACGACGACATCAATCTGCTGCGCCGCCAGCCCGGCAAACTGCGTCCGTAAGTCCGCCTCATCCTGACTTAAGTTAACGGTTTCATCAGCGCCGAGGGCGGCCAGCTTCTCCACGTTTCGCCCGCAGGCGATCACTTTTCTGGCGCCGAGAAAACGGGCGATTTGTACCGCCAGCTGCCCGGCGCTGCCGGTGGCGCCGTTGATCAGTACCGTTTCCCCGGCTTTCATCGCGGCGCGTTTGACCAGCGCGGCCCAGGCCGACATCCCCGGATTAGCCATTGCCGCGGCGGTGATATAGTCCAGCGCATCCGGCAGCGGCAGACAGTGGTTTAAGGCGACGGGAGCCCGTTGCGCCATGCTGCCCCAGGGCGCGACGGGGAAGGCGAAATAGACGCGCTCTCCGCCGGGTAAGATACCGGTGCCGTCGATACCCGGGACAAAAGGCAGGCGGCCATCGAAACTATAATGCTTACCGGAGGCCCGGCCTTTCACTACATGACTGATGGCGGCGGCCCGAACCTCGACTAACGCCTGATGCTCACCGGGCTGCGGATCGCGAAAATCGGACCACACCGGACTCTGCTGCAGGTCAAAAACCACGGCTGCTTTCATTGTCTTCTCCCCCTGTGGGATAGTTATGTGTAAAATGCACGTATCTGATAACGGCACTATACCCGGTTAACTAATATATGCAAGATGCACATAATAATTACGACATCAGCGGCTTTCACGGCGCGCTGCTCGATATCATCAGCGTGATGAACCAGCCAATGCGTGACGAGCAGATACTGCAGGCGGCTGGGGTCCAGCTCGATCGGATCCTCTTCCCGCTGCTGGTGGCAATAGGGCGCAGGGGACCCGTTGGGGTCGTTGAACTGGCGGATAGCCTCGGTCGCGATTACACCACCGTCAGCAGGCAGGTGAAGAAGCTGGAAGCGCAGCAGCTGGTACTCAAGCAGCCCAATGCAAAAGATCGCCGGATTAGCGAGGTGACGCTCAGCGAAGCGGGGCAGGCGATGATCGATCGTATCGCGGGAGCAAGAACGCGGCTGATGAATGAGGTGCTGGCCGGATGGACGCAAGAAGAGGTGATGGCGCTGTTTCGCCTGACGCGTAAATACGCCGACAGCTTACAGCTGAAATAACCGCCCGGCCCGGGGCCGGACGGTAGGTACGTTAAGCCGCTTTAGTGGCGGCTTTCAGGCTTCGGGCGAAAGCCTTGAGTTCCGCCAGCATGGCCTGCGGGTCGTTCACGTTCCGCTCGATGATTTTGACGATGGCTGAGCCGGAAATCGCGCCGGCCGCGCCGGCCTCAATCGCGGCGGTAACCTGCTCCGGCGCCGAGATGCCAAAGCCCTGCAGCGGCGGCGCGGCGTGGTACTCGGCCAGCTTTTCAATCAGATGATGCAGCGGCAGCGCGGCGCGGTTTTCCGCGCCGGTCACGCCCGCCCGCGACAGCAGGTAGGTATAACCGCGACCGTAAGAGGCTATCTGGCGCAGCAGATCGTCATCGGCATTGGGCGGGCAGATGAAAATCGGCGCGATATTGTGGCGCAGCGCGGCCTGGCGGAACGGCGCGGACTCTTCCACGGGAACATCGGCAACCAGCACGGAATCGACGCCCGCGCGTTCGCACGCGGCGTAGAATTCATCGATGCCGGGGCTGAACACCAGGTTGGCGTACATCAGCAGGCCGATAGGAATGGTAGGGTGTTTCTGGCGAATCGCCGTCAGCATTTCGAAGCACTGCGCGGGGGTCACCCCGGCGGCAAAAGCGCGCAGGGTGGCGTCCTGAATGGTCGGGCCATCCGCCAGCGGGTCGGAGAAAGGAATGCCCAGCTCCAGCGCGTCGGCACCGGCTTCAATCAGCGTATCGATAATTTTCAGCGACTGTTCCGGATTCGGATCGCCGAGGGTGACGAAGGGAACAAACGCGCCTTCCCGGCGAGCTTTCAGTTGTGCAAACAGCGTCTCATAACGTTCCATCAGATTTCCCCTCGCGCTTTTAAAATATCATGTACGGTGAAGATGTCTTTATCGCCGCGGCCGGAGAGGTTAACCACCAGCAGCTGCTCTTTTTCCGGGTTTTCACGCATCATTTTCAGCGCGTGCGCCAGGGCGTGGGAGGATTCCAGCGCCGGGATAATCCCTTCATGGCGTGATAGCTCTTTAAAGGCCTCCAGCGCTTCGTCATCGGTAATCGACACGTAATCGGCGCGGCCAATGCTGTTTAAATAAGCATGCTGCGGGCCGACTGACGGGAAATCGAGCCCGGCGGAGATGGAGTAGGACTCCTCAATCTGGCCTTCTTCGGTTTGCATCATCGGCGATTTCATACCGAAGTAGATGCCCACACGACCGTGCTTAAGCGGCGCGCCGTGCTCGCCGGACTCAATACCGTGACCTGCCGGCTCCACGCCAATCAGGCCAACGGCGGTTTCGTCGATAAAATCGGCGAACATGCCGATAGCGTTCGATCCGCCGCCGACGCAGGCAATAACCGCATCCGGCAGGCGACCTTCTTTCTCGAGGATCTGCGCTTTGGTCTCTTCGCCAATCATGCGCTGGAATTCACGCACGATGGTCGGGAACGGGTGCGGGCCCGCGGCGGTGCCGAGCATATAGTGGGCTTTTTCGTAGCTGCCGGACCAGTCGCGCAGGGCCTCGTTGCAGGCATCTTTTAGCGTAGAAGAGCCGCTATGAACCGGGATCACTTCCGCCCCCATCAGGCGCATGCGGAAAACGTTCGGCGACTGGCGTTCGATATCCTTCGCGCCCATATAGATGCGGCACTTCAGGCCGAGCAGGGCGCTGGCGAGGGCTGAGGCCACGCCGTGCTGACCGGCGCCGGTTTCGGCGATAATTTCCGTTTTGCCCATCCGTTTCGCCAGCAGAGCCTGGCCGAGCACCTGGTTAGTTTTATGCGCACCGCCGTGCAGCAGGTCTTCACGTTTCAGATACAGCGTCGTGCGGGTGCCTTCAGTGAGGTTGCGGCATTTGGTCAGCGCCGTCGGACGACCGGCGTAGTTTTTCAGCAGGTCGGTAAATTCGGCCTGGAATGCCGGATCTTTTTGCGCGCTGACGAAGGCTTCTTCCAGCTGGCGCAGGGCGGGCATCAGGATCTGCGGAACGTACATCCCGCCGAATTCGCCAAAGTAGGGGTTCAGTAAAGTACTCATTATTGCTCCTTAATATGCGCGCAGCGTTTGAAACACAGAGGACAGCTTGTCGGCATCTTTAATACCCGGCTGCGACTCTACGCCTGAATTAAAATCGAGTCCGGCACAGCCGCTTTTGGCGGCTTCTACGCAGTTATCGGCGCCGAGGCCGCCTGCCAGCATGACGTTATGCAAGTCCTGGCCCTGCAGCAGGGACCAGTCGAAACGCTGGCCGGTGCCGCCCTGACCGTTGTCGAGAACGTATTTATCGACATGGCGCAGATCGCGCGGCGGTAGCGTTTCACCTACGCTGAGGGCTTTCCAGATTTGCACCTTCGGCGGAAGTTCGGCGCGCAGGGTATCAATATAGGTCTGGTCTTCGCTGCCGTGCAGCTGTACGGCGGCTAAGTCGAGGTTTTCCGCCCGGGCGATCACTTCCGCCACCGGGGTATTGCGGAATACGCCGACATAGCTCAGAGGCGCGCTGGCGATCACCGCTTGCGCCTGCGCCTCGTTCACCGCGCGCGGCGACGTCGGGACAAAAATCAGGCCGCCGTAGACCGCGCCGGATTCATACGCCACCTGGGCATCCTGGGGGCGGGTCAGGCCGCAGACCTTATTCTCGCCGAGCAGCACGCGCTTCACGGCGGCGTTGAGATCGGCGTGCTCCATCAGCGCCGAGCCAATCAGGAAGCCGTTGGCGAAGTGGCTCAGTTCGCGCACTTCCGCGTAGGTATGGATGCCGGACTCGCTGATCACCGTGACATCGTGACCGAGCTTAGGCGCCAGGGTACGGGTACGGTTGAGATCAATCGACATATCGCGCAGATCGCGGTTGTTGATGCCGACCACTTTCGCCTTCAGCGCAATCGCGCGCTCCAGCTCCTCTTCATTACTCACTTCGGTCAGCACGCCCATGTTCAGGCTGTGCGCGACGGCGGAGAGCTGGCGATACTGCTCATCATCCAGCACTGAAAGCATCAGCAGACAGGCGTCGGCCTGGTAGTAGCGCGCCAGGTAAATCTGATAAGGATCGATGGTGAAGTCCTTACAGAGAATCGGCTGCGGCGCGACCTTACTGACCATCGGCAGGAAATCAAAGCTGCCCTGGAAATATTTCTCATCGCACAGCACCGAGATAGCCGAGGCGTAGTGCTTGTAGACGCCGGCGATGGCCGCCGGATCAAAATCTTCGCGAATCAGGCCTTTTGATGGCGAGGCCTTTTTGCACTCGAGAATAAACGCGGTGCGGGTTCCGGCGAGGGCATCGTAAAAATTGCGCTGCGTCGGTACCACTTCATTTTGAAAACTGGCTAACGGTTGTTGTTGTTTGCGGGCTTCTACCCAAATCGCTTTGTCGGCCACGATTTTTGCTAAAACGGTCTGCATTTTTTACCCTCTTGCCGCTAATGCGGTCACTCTGTCATAGGCCGCTCCGCTATGCAGCACATCGATGACTTGCTGCGCGTTGGCCTTCAGGTCTTCGTGTCCATGTAAACGCATCAACATGGCGACGTTGGCGGCAACGGCGGCTTCGTGAGCGGCTTCACCTTTACCTTGTAGCAAGCGCGTAAGAATGTCACGGTTTTCTTCCGGCGTGCCGCCAGCCAGCTGCTCCTGATGGTAAGGCGTCAGGCCAAAGTCGGCGGCGGTGAGCTGGTAGCTCTTGATTTCGCCATGGTTCAGTTCGGCGACCACCGTCGGCGCGTGCAGCGACACTTCATCCATACCGCCGCTATGCACCACCGCGGCGCGCTGGTAGCCCAGCACGCGCAGGGTTTCCGCAATCGGCAGCACCAGTTCCGGGCTATAGACGCCAATCAGCGCCAGCGGCGGATGAGCCGGGTTGATCAGCGGCCCAAGCACGTTAAACAGGGTGCGGGTTTTAAGCTGCTGACGGACCGGCATCGCGTGGCGGAAACCAGTGTGGTACTTCGGTGCGAACAGGAAGCAAACGCCCAGTTCATCCAGCGCCTGGCGAGATTTATCGGCATTCATATCCAGGTTGATACCGAACGCCGCCAGCAGGTCGGAAGAGCCGGATTTACTCGACACGCTGCGGTTACCGTGCTTCGCGACCTTCAGGCCGCAGGCGGCGGCCACAAACGCGCTGGCGGTCGAAATATTGATACTGTTGCTGCCGTCGCCGCCGGTACCGACGATGTCGGCAAACGGATAATCCGGACGCGGGAACGGCGCGGCGTTTTCCAGCAGCGCGGTGGCGGCGCCGGCGATTTCCTGCGGATGCTCACCGCGTACTTTCATACTCACCAGCGCGGCGGCCAGCTGCTCGGGTTTGACTTCACCGCGCACCACCGCAGAGAACAGCTGATGGCTCTCCTGCTGGCTCAGGGTTTCGGCCTGGTACAGTTTTTCCAGAATCGGCTGGAGGGTGTTGGTCTGCTCCAGCTTCTGCAGCGCCCAGGCCAGGGTTTGCTCCAGCAGGCGTGCCCCCTGGGTGGTCAGAATTGACTCAGGGTGGAACTGGAAGCCGCAAACGCGATCCGCGTCGTGACGCACCGCCATCACCATACCGTTGAAGTGGGCGTTGATGGTGAGTCCGGCCGGGATATTGCTGCCCACCAGCGAGTGATAGCGGGCGACAGGCAGCGGATTGCTCAGTCCGGCAAACATCGCCTGGCCATCGTGCTCAATGCTTGACGCCTTCCCGTGAAGAATTTCACCGGCCTGACCAACGTAGCCACCGTAGGCTTCGACAATCGCCTGATGGCCGAGGCAGATACCGATAATCGGCAGCTTGCCGCGCATGCGGGTCAGCAGCTCCGGCATGCAGCCCGCTTCGCTCGGCGTCCCCGGCCCCGGAGAAAGCATCAGTACCGGGTTTTTCATGGTGCCGATGCGCTCAATCAGCGCCTGCGCCGGGACGGAGTTGCGGTAAATCACCACGTTATGGCCGTTCGAACGCAGCTGGTCTGCCAGGTTATAGGTAAAAGAGTCGATATTATCGAGCAGCAGGATGTCGGCCATTAGAAAATCTCCTTCGCGTGGTGGGCCTGGGCGATAGCGCGCAGCACCGCGCGAGCTTTATTACGGGTTTCATCCGCTTCTGACTGGGGAACGGAGTCGAGCACGATACCGGCGCCGGCCTGCACCGTGGCGACGCCATCCTGCACGTAGGCGGAACGGATCACGATGCAGGTATCGAGGTCGCCGTGGGCGGTAAAGTAGCCCACCGCGCCGCCGTAGCTGCCGCGGCGTTTGCCTTCAGCGGCGGCGATAAGCTGCATGGCGCGCACTTTCGGCGCCCCGCTGAGGGTGCCCATATTCATACAGGCGCGGTAGGCATGCAGCACGTCAAGGTCGCGGCGCAGCTCGCCAACCACGCGGGAGACGAGGTGCATCACAAAGGAGTAGCGGTCGACTTTGGTCAGGTCGGCGACGTAGCGGCTACCCGGCGTACAGATGCGCGCGAGGTCGTTACGCGCAAGGTCGACCAGCATCAGATGCTCGGAGAGCTCTTTATGGTCGGTGCGCATCTCCAGCTCAATGCGGCTGTCGAGATCGCGATCCAGCGAACCATCCGCGCGGCGGCCGCGCGGACGGGTACCGGCAATGGGATAGATTTCAATCTGGCGATTGGTGGCATCGTACTTGAGAGAACTCTCCGGCGACGCGCCGAAGAGAGTGAAATCGTTGTCCTGCATAAAGAACATGTACGGGCTCGGGTTGCTCTTCTTCAGCACATCATAAGCGGCCAGCGGCGACGGGCAGGGCAGCGAGAAGCGGCGTGACGGCACGACCTGAAAAATCTCGCCCGCGCGGATGGCGCGCTGCATTTTACGCACGACGGCGCCGTACTCTTCGTCGCTCTGATCGCAGTCGCAGCTCATTTCGGCAACCGTGGTCACCGGCAGCGGCGCCGGCGGCTCGTTTAGCTGCTGACGAAGCTGAGCGAGCCGCTGTAGCAGACGCTGTTTTTCGCTTTCCAGCGGCGTGAACAGGCTCGCCTGGATACGGGTATTTTTGGTCTGATGGTCGATAACCAGCAGCGTTTCCGCCAGATAGAAGCAGTAATCCGGGCAGGCGGTGTCGCTCTCCAGCGGCGGCAGGTCTTCAAAGCCAGCGACCAGGTCATAGGCGAACAGGCCGCCGAAGAACATCGCTTCGCGCTCCTGCTGCGGGACGGTTATCAGATCCTGCAGCAGGCGAAAAGCGTCGAATACCGAGAGTGAACACAGGCGGGCATCTTCATCCAACAGCGCGCTGACCGGCGGGAAGGTTAATACCCGGCTATTTGGCTGACGCTGGTTATCGATGCCGGATGGCAGCGCGCTATCCAGCAGTTCGAGTAACGCCGTACCGTTGGCGGAAAATGCGTGAATAGTGACAGTGTCACCTAGCGCGGTAATGCGCAGCGCGCTATCCACCAGCAGCAGGCTCTTTAAATCATCCTTACTGTCGATATCCGCGGATTCCAGCAGCAGGGTGGCTGGACGCGCGCCGCATAGCTGGTGGAACAGCGCCGTGGGGTTTTCCCGATAGATGGCGTCGCTGGTGAGAAGCTCGAGTGCCGGTTTTGATGTTTGCATTATTGTTGTCGCCTGTTCGCTATAATAATTTGTCCAATAAAAAGCCCGCTCATTGGCGGGCCAGGTATCTGTATGCTGAGTGCAAAACGCGATCACGCCGCCCGATAACAGGAGATGCGCCACCAGCCGTGCAGAGTGATGAATTGCGTTTTCATTGTTGATACCCCTTCATGTGAACTTGCGTACTAGTTAACTGGTCCGAGGGATTAAAGTCAACCCCTGTTTGCAGATTTTCTCTATCAGTCGGTATGATGATGCGCTTATTACTATCCATAATCACTTAAGCTGCAGAACCACAGTCAATCTGCCTGTGACTTAAAGTATGACGGGTACCGGTTCATGTCCAGCAGGAGTCATCTTGAGCAACACCAATTACGCAGTGATTTACGACCTGCACAGCCATACCATCGCCTCTGACGGGCGTCTGACTCCAGAAGAGCTTGTCCATCGCGCCCACCAGATGCGCGTCGGCACCCTGGCGATTACCGACCACGATACCGTGGCGGCAATTCCCGCGGCTCAGCGTGAAATTGAACGTGCCGGTTTACCGTTGGCGCTGATAACCGGGGTGGAAATTTCCACGCTGTGGGAAAATCATGAAATTCATATTGTCGGGCTGAATATCGATATCGACCATCCGGCGATGACCGCGCTGCTCGATGAACAGAAAGCGCGTCGCCAGATGCGGGGTCAGCAGATCGCCGAGCGGCTGGAAAAAGCGCGGATCCCGGGCGCCTGGGAAGGGGCGCTGAAGCTGGCGGACGGCGGTGCGGTGACGCGCGGCCATTTTGCCCGTTTTCTGGTGGAGGCCGGCTATGCCAACAATATGGCTGACGTATTTAAGAAGTATCTGGCGCGCGGGAAAACCGGTTACGTTCCGCCTCAGTGGTGTACAATAAAACAAGCGATTGATGTCATTCATCATTCTGGCGGTAAAGCGGTCATTGCCCATCCCGGGCGCTACGATCTCTCCGCCAAGTGGTTAAAACGGCTGTTGGCCCATTTTAGCGAGCAGGGGGGCGATGCGATGG
This sequence comes from Klebsiella sp. CB_Kp196, assembly GCF_040061575.1. Lineage (NCBI taxonomy): Bacteria > Pseudomonadati > Pseudomonadota > Gammaproteobacteria > Enterobacterales > Enterobacteriaceae > Klebsiella > Klebsiella sp. CB_Kp196. The sequence continues at coordinate 17,247 of NZ_JBEAFH010000055.1, read as the reverse complement.
AGGTGGCGCAGTGTCAGCAGGCGCCTCACGAGCGCGCACAGCTTGCCGCTTACGCCGTGCAGTATGGTCTGGATGCCTCGCAGGGGTCTGATTTTCATCAGCCCTGCCCGTGGATCGAACTGGGCCGCAAACTTTGGCTACCCGCGGGCGTGGAAGGGATCTGGCGCAGTTGGGAAGTGGCCGTAGAACAAAATTGAGAGGGAAGTATGAGCCAGTTTTTTTATATCCATCCGGAAAATCCACAGGCGCGGTTAATTAACCAGGCGGTGGACATTGTGCGTAAAGGCGGGGTCATCGTCTATCCGACCGACTCCGGCTACGCGTTAGGCTGCAAAATTGAAGATAAAGGCGCGATGGAGCGGATTTGCCGGATCCGTAATCTGCCAAACGGCCACAACTTCACCCTGATGTGCCGCGATTTGTCCGAACTGTCGACCTATTCATTCGTTGATAACGTGGCCTTTCGTCTGATTAAAAACAATACCCCGGGTAACTACACGTTTATCCTCAAGGGCACCAAAGAAGTTCCGCGCCGTCTGCTGCAGGATAAGCGTAAGACCATCGGTATGCGCGTGCCGTCCAACCCGATTGCGCAAATGCTGCTGGAAACGTTGGGCGAGCCGATGCTCTCCACTTCGTTGATGCTGCCGGGAAGCGACTTTACCGAATCCGACCCGGAAGAGATCAAAGATCGTCTGGAGAAGCAGGTTGACCTGATTATTCACGGCGGCTATCTGGGCCAGCAGCCGACCACGGTTATCGACCTCACTGAAGATGCGCCGGTTGTGGTGCGTGAAGGCGTGGGGGACGTAACGCCGTTCCTGTAATGACGTCTGTTTCCATGGAAGGAATCGTCATGTAATGAATACCCGCTCGCCGCTTTTATTTGCCGCCGTTCAACGCGGCGCAGTGCCGCGCGCCTTTTGATGGTTCATCCTCTGCAAAAGACCCTATTGTGCTACCTGGCTTCCATCAGCGCGCCATGCGCCCGGACGGAGGTGCGCGGTAAGTTGTGCTATGCTCGTAACGCAAAGAAGCATTCATCTTAAAGTTCGTGTACCATGTTCGCCCACGCGAGAAGGCGTGTCTCTGTTATGTCTGCTGTAGCAACATAGATAACGGCACGCGCTGATGCAAAAAAATTTTACAGAACAGGGTGTTAGGTTTCATTTCGCCTCACGCCCTGTTTTTCGAAGTATACCAGACGCCTGGGAAGGCGACACCTTAAGGAAGCTCAATGAGCGAGAAATTACAAAAAGTGCTGGCCCGCGCTGGCCACGGCTCCCGCCGTGAAATCGAAGCCAAAATCGAAGCTGGCCGCGTCAGCGTCGATGGCAAAATCGCCACCCTTGGCGATCGCGTTGAAATTGTCCCGGGTTTAAAAATTCGCATCGACGGTCATCTGATTTCGGTGAAAGAGTCTGCGGAACAGATTTGTCGCGTGCTGGCTTACTACAAGCCGGAAGGCGAACTCTGTACCCGTAACGACCCGGAAGGGCGACCGACGGTGTTCGATCGTCTGCCAAAGCTGCGCGGCGCGCGCTGGATTGCCGTCGGTCGTCTTGACGTCAACACCTGCGGCCTGCTGCTGTTTACCACCGACGGTGAACTGGCGAACCGCCTGATGCACCCGAGCCGCGAAGTGGAACGTGAATACGCGGTGCGCGTATTTGGCCAGATAGATGATGACAAGCTGCGCCAGCTCTCTCGCGGCGTGCAGCTGGAAGACGGCCCGGCGGCGTTCAAAACCATCAAGTTTACCGGTGGCGAAGGGATTAACCAGTGGTACAACGTCACGCTGACCGAAGGCCGTAACCGCGAAGTTCGCCGCCTGTGGGAAGCCGTTGGCGTACAGGTCAGCCGCCTGATCCGCGTGCGCTACGGCGATATTCTGCTGCCGAAAGGCCTGCCGCGCGGCGGCTACACCGAGCTGGACCTGGCGCAAACCAACTACCTGCGCGAACTGGTTGAGCTTACGCCGGAAACCACCTCTAAGGTCGCCGTCGAAAAGGATCGCCGTCGCATGAAGGCGAATCAGATTCGCCGCGCGGTTAAGCGCCACAGCCAGGTGAGCAATAATAATAACAACCGTCGTTCCAGCAGCCGTAATAACGGTAATGGTTAATTATTCCAGTTCCGGCGGTCACCGCCGGAATTCTCCCTCCTGTGACTCCTTTCACACTTCTGCATAAAGACAAAAAACAGGAAATGCCCGGACAAATAACGCAAAGCGGTGCGCCAGGCGACGCCATATACTGAGGCCACTGATTACATTAACAGGTAGCCTAAAATGGAAACAGCAGGAAAACTTTCGGCAAGCTATGTGGTTATCGGCGTTAAAGAAAAAATAGGGTATGGTTTTGGCGATTTCGCCTCTAATTTATCCTTCGGCTTCGTTTCTCTGTTTTTACTTTTTTTCTATACCAATATTTACGGCATTAGCGCCGTACAGGCGAGCCTGATCTTTGTTATTGCCCGCGTGGTTGATGCGGCATTTAATATTCTTATTGGTTTTGCCATCGATAAAACCCACAGCCGCTACGGTAAGCTTCGACCCTGGTTGTTGTATGGTTCAATTCCGCTCGGCTTCTTAACGGTGCTCTGCTTTGTGCCTTTCGGCGGTGAGGCGAAATTCTACTTCGCACTGATTTCCTATACTATTTATTGCCTGGCCTATACGGCGGTAAATACGCCTTATTCGGCGCTGACCAACCGGTTAACCCAGCATGAAGCCTCCCGTTCATCGCTGTCGGTATACCGGTTTGTCCTGGCGATTGTTGGCTATCTGATTGTGTCCACTACCGCGGACAGGCTGATTTCCCCGTTTAGCGATAAACAGCTGGGGTACGTCTTCGCCGTCTCTTGCTTTGCGCTGCTGGCGACGTTTTTGTTCCTTGCCTGCTTCGGGATGACCAAAGAGCGCGTTGGTGAAGAAGAGGAAGAGACTCCGGCGCCAACGCTGCGGGAAATGTTGAAGGCGGTGGCAGGCAACGCGCCGCTAATTAACCTCTCCATGTTCACCGTCTTTTTTTATATTGCCTATACCGTGTGGATGGCGATCGCTATTTACTTTATCAAATATATAATTGGTAGCGAAGGTTTTACTTCCACCTTCTTTATGATTCAGTCGGCGGCTTATATTGTCGGTACCGTTATTTCGGAAAAAATCATTGCGTTGATAGGTAAAAAGAAAATGACGCTGGTGGCGCTGTCGATCGGCGTTGCGGGCGTACTGATGCAATATTTTATCGCTGGCGACAATATCTGGCTGATCATGACCGGCGTGTGTCTGTACAGTATTACGCTGGGGATGGGTTTTGTTTCAATGTGGTCAATGATTGCCGATACCGTGGAATATGCCGAGTGGCACCATGGGGTGCGCACCGAAGGCGCAATTTACGGTTTCTTTAATTTCATCACCAAAATAGCGATGGCCATCGGCGGCGGCTGTGCGGGTTGGATGCTGGACTATTACCACTATGACGCGGGCAACATTACTGCCAGCGCGATTAACGGCATTAACGTACTGATGACGCTATTTCCCGGCGCGATGTTTGCGCTCAGCGCACTGTTTGTCGCCTGCTATTCGCTGGATGAAAAAACCTATCGCGATATTGTGCAAAAAATCAGCCTGCGCAAACAGAACGCGCTTTAACCTCAGGGAGCCAGAGAGATGAATAACGATTTTAACACCACCCTCGCCGCGATGAGCGCGGAAGAAAAAGTGGCGCTGCTGACCGGCAGCGGCCTGTGGCGGACGGCCTCGCTGCCGCAGCACGGTATCGAAGATATCATTATGACCGACGGCACCTACGGCGTGCGCTACAGCAGCGCGCAGATTGATGGTTGGGAAAAGTGGAGCATGGATGATTTTATCTCGGTCATCACCCAAACTGCAGACCAGGCCAGCGCGGAAGAGCCCGCCGCGAAAGGGGGGAGTGAGGCGCTATTCAGCACTTCGCTACCGGCGACCTGCTTTCCTAATGGTTCCAGCCTGGCCTGCAGCTGGGACGTGGAGCTGGTGCATCAGATGGGGGAAGCGCTGGGGCGGGAGTGTCAGCAAATGGGCGTCGGGATCCTGCTCGGGCCGGGGATTAACATTCGCCGTACGCCGCTGGCCGGGCGAGGCTATGAATATTACGCCGAAGACCCGGTGGTCAGCGGCGATATTGCCGCTGCGCTGATCAACGGCCTGCAGCAGGAGGGGGTTGGCGCCAGCCTGAAACACTTTGCGGCGAACAACTCGGAGTACCGCCGCACGGAAATGGATTCGATTATTGAAGAACGGGCGCTGCGGGAAATCTATCTGGCGGGTTTCCAGCGCGCGATTGCGAAATCCCGGCCGTGGACGGTGATGTCTTCCTACAATCGTCTTAACGGCGTGCAAACCTCCCAGGATCCGTTTTTGCTCACTCAGGTTTTGCGCGATGAGTGGGGATATGAAGGGCTGGTGATGTCCGACTGGTACGGTATTAAAGATCGTCCCGCATCGCTGATGGCGGGTAACGATCTGGCGATGCCCGAAACCCGCCGCGATAAACAAACCCTGCTGGCGGCGATTTAAGCCGGAGAGGTGCCGATGGCGGTGGTGGACCGCGCCTGTCTCCGCATGCTGGAACTGCTCGACAAGGTCCAGCGCCATCGCCGCCCGCAAACGCGAGCCGATTTTACGGCGCACCACGCGCTGGCGCAGCGGCTTGCCGGTGAATCCATTGTCTTGCTGAAAAATGAAGATAATCTGCTGCCGCTACGTCCGGAGAGAACGCCGCGCGTTGCGGTGCTAGGTAAACCGGCTCAGGAGCCGGTGATCCAGGGGTCCGGATGCGCGACCACGGTGCCGTATCTGCTCGATCGGCCGCTGGATGAAATTTTTGACCTCGCCGGCGACGACTTCAGCGTCTCCTGGGCCGTGGGCGCGCCGGACGATCTGCGCTGCGATGAACAGGCGCTGGCGCAGGCCTGCCGCGTCGCGCAGGAGGCCGACGTGGCGGTGATCTTCGTCAGCACCGCCGTAGGCGAAGATGGCGAAAACGGCGATCGTCAGGATCTGCATATTCTGCCGGTGCACGAACGGTTAATTCGTGAAGTGGCGACGGTCCAGCCGAATATCGTGGTGGTGCTGGCGAATAGCGATGCGGTGGTGATGCCGTGGCTCGGCGAGTGCAAAGCGCTGCTGGAAACGTTCTTTGCCGGGCAAGGGATGGGGCGCGCGGTGGCGGAAATCCTCTTCGGCCAGCGTAACCCCTGCGGCAAACTGACGGTAACGGTACCTAATTCCCTGGAGGAAACGCCGGCCTGGCTGCACTATCCTGGCGAAAACCTGCGTCATCATTACGGAGAAGGGCTTTTTGTCGGCTATCGCTATTATGATAAACGTCGTATGACGCCGCAGTTTCCGTTTGGCTTTGGCTTAAGCTATACCCGGTTTGCGTACGATAATATCGCGCTGTCAGCCCGCCGTGCAGGCGCAGGCGAGACGCTTACCGTGTCGTTCGACCTGACCAACTGCGGAGAGTATGCGGGCAAAGAGATCGTCCAGCTGTACGTTAGCGCGCCGAAGGGGGAGCTGATTCGCGAAGTGCAGTCATTAAAAGCGTTCAGCAAAGTGGCGCTGGCCGCCGGAGAGACCCGTCGCGTGAGCCTGCAGCTGCCCATTGGCGAGCTGGCCTGCTATCATCCGGGCCTGGGTGATTGGGTTGTGACGCCGGGCATCTGGCAGGTTCGTGTCGGCGCCTCATCCCGGGATCTGCCGTTGATCGCGGAGATTGAGGTAGATTGTCCGCAGCGGTACGTCCCGCTGCGCGATGATAACTCTCTACAACAGCTGATCCAGCAGCCGGAGGCCTTTGCCCGCGTAGTGAAGCTGATTGCCGATAAGAGACAGATGCCGGCGGAGCAGGTGCGTGAAAAACTGATTCGCCTGGCGCCGGATCTGTTCTGCGGGCTGCTGATTGCGCTGACCGAATTCCTGGCGCTGGATATCGAACGCGACGAGCTTAACGCCGTGCTGGCCGGCGCTCATCATTGCCAATGACAGGAGAGTGCGCATGTTTCCTTTTTCAGTGACTCACCCTCGCCCGGTCACCCAGACCGGACGACAAACGGCGAACAGCGGCTACGAGCTGATTGCCTTTGACGCGGAGAAGCTGAACGTGTTTGCCGCGGAGGTTCGCTACTGCGAGCCTCACTGGCATCCGGCTCCGGAGCTGATTACCGTGCTGGCGGGGCGATTTACCCTCGTCGTCGGCCAGCAAAGCCTGGAGCTGGCGCAGGAAGACATGCTGTATATCAATGCCGAAGAGGTCCATTCGCTGAGCGCCGAGGAGGCGGGCAGCCAGCTGCTCACCGTACAGTTTTCACCCGGCCTGTTTGATGAACTTCATCCCTCGCCGCAGCTGGACTGGAGTACCTGCGGACGACCTTACTCTCCGGCAGACAGCGAGGTACGCCAGCGGCTGGCGAAGCTACTGGAACAGCTGATCGATAACCACGCGCCGTTTCAGCGTATCGCGGCGATTTATCTGCTTCTGGATGCGGTCGTCTCCGCCGGAAAGCCGACGCGGCGCGCCGAAAGCTCGCTGCGCGACGAGGCGATGATCAAAAAAGGCATTGATTTTATCAATCAACACTTTGATCAGCCGCTGACGCTGAGCGAGGTCGCCTGCCATAGCGGGATGAGCTACTCCTGGTTCTCGCGGCTGTTCAAAAAGGTGAGCCGGTATAATTTTAAAGAGTATCTGACGCTGGTGCGGCTAAATAAAGCCCGTACCCTGCTGCGCGATACCCGCACCCCGATCACGGAGATTAGCCACAGCTGCGGTTTTCAGGAACACAAGTATCTGATCGCCGCCTTTAATAAATACTGCGGCGTCACGCCAACCGAATACCGCAAGCGCTTCGTCTCGCGGCAAAATATGCGCGAAAGCGAACTGGCGCTGGGGGAGGATTGCCTGTGCCTGCCGCTGAATCATGCGCTGCTCAAGCGGCTGGCGGCTAGTAGTCGATCCCCATCTGCGCTTTGATTCCGGCGTCAAAGGCGTGCTTCACCGGGCGCAGCTCGCTGACGGTATCGGCCAGTTCGGTAATCTCACGGTGGCAGCCGCGGCCGGTAATAATCACCGTCTGGTGTGCCGGGCGGTTGCGCAGCGCGGTAAGCACCTCTTCCAGCGGCAGGTAATCATAAGCCACCATGTAGGTTAGCTCGTCCAGCAAAACGAGGTCGAGGCTTTCATCAGCCAGCATGCGGCGCCCGTGCTCCCAGACCGCGAGGCAGGCGGCGGTGTCGCTTTCGCGATCCTGCGTATTCCAGGTAAAACCGGTCGCCATCACCTGAAACTCAACGCCGTGCGGCTCAAGCAGGTTGCGCTCGCCGTTTGGCCAGGTACCTTTAATAAACTGCACGACGGCGGCTTTTTTACCGTGCCCGACGGCGCGGGTGACGGTACCAAAAGCGGCGGTGGTTTTGCCTTTACCGTTGCCGGTAAAGACGATCACGATGCCGCGCTCTTCCTGCGCGGCGGCGACGCGAGCGTCAACTTTATCTTTTACCCGCTGCTGGCGTTCGCGGTGGCGTTCATCACTCATTGTGCGATTCCTGGTTTGCGGCCCGGCTGGGCGTCAAAGGTCATTCCCGTTTTGCGACGACTGTCATCGCCCATCAGCCACAGGTAAACCGGCATGATATCAGCGGGGGTTTTCAATTTTTGCGGATCTTCCGTCGGGAATGCATTGGCGCGCATTTTGGTGCGGGTGCCGCCTGGGTTAATGCAGTTGACCCGCAGATGGCGGTTCTGATACTCCTCGGCCAGCACCTGCATCATGCCCTCGGTGGCGAATTTCGACGCGGCGTACGCGCCCCAGTTCGCGCGTCCCTGGCGGCCGACGCTGGAAGAGGTAAAGACCAGCGAACCCGATTCGGATTTAAGTAATAAAGGAAGCAGCGCCTGGGTGAGCATAAAGGTGCCGTTCACGTTCACCTGCATCACCTGCTGCCATACTTCCGGCTTTTGTTGATCCATCGGGCACACGTCGCCCAACAGACCCGCGTTGTGCAGCACCCCGTCGAGGCGCGGGTAGTGGATGGCTATCTTCTGCGCCAGCTGCTGGCACTCCTGCGGCGTGCAGGTTAACAGGTCGAGAGTAAACCAGCGGGCGGGAATGCCGCCCGCCTGCTGAATTTCATGCGCGACGCTGCGCAGCTTTTCTTCGTTGCGGCCGACCAGGATAACGCTGGCGCTATAGCGGGAATAGGTCAGGGCGGCTTCACGGCCAATGCCGTCGCTGGCGCCGGTAACCAGGATGATGCGGTCCTGTAACAAGTGACGTTGCGGTTGATAGTGCACGGCGACTCCTCGGGCGATCTGCTGACGATCGCGCTTGCTGTTCGGTATCTCACTTTTGCGCTTTATGCCTGAAAGTGTAATCGAAAATTTTATCTTAAAAATCAGTCAGTTAAAAGCGTGAATTCAAAATCATTCAAAATAAATTCATTATCAAATTTCAATCCTGTCCCATTCACGGCCTCTGTCGTCACGATATGTCGCCGTCATACTTCCTGATTTATGCCCCAGCAGATGCTGTGCAAAACTATCACCAACCTGCTTGCCGTACAACCTTGCAGACAGGCTTCTGAGTTCGTGAAAGCTTGGCGGCTCGCCGGTGAAGTTAATCCCGCAAAGTTCGCGAGCCCGCCTGAAATTACCTGAAACAGTAGTGGTTGATAGCTTCTTGCCGCTACTGGATGAGATAATAGTTTTTCCTGCGGATAGCTTGCGGCACTCCAGCAAAACTCCTTCCAGAGAGATGCTTAACTCTTCAATTTTCAGCCCCACCGGTATTGCCAGTTTGGCGCCTGTCTTTTTCTGCTCTACGTACAGATACCCGTCTCGAATATCCTCCCAACTCATAGCGCATAAATCACTGACACGCTGCCCGGTTAATACAGCCAGATCCATTGACTGCCTAACCCACGGCGAGAGCGTTCCCGCAGCCTGGTAAATTTCCCGGTATTCCTCAACGGTCAGCCGGGTGCGTTTAACCTCAAATTTAGCGGCTCTCGTTGCTGTGACGGGGTTAACTGTAATGTGCCCCTCCGCGATAGCCTCCCTGAAAATATCTCCCAGCGTCGACCTGATTAGCTTTGCCATTGCATGCTTTCCTTCATTAGCATAATCATTTAGGATAATAGCTATCTGTTTAGTGGTGATTTCCGCAATAGGAATGTCCTGCATTCGTTCCTTTATTGACCTTAATTTACTGGCATAGTCGATAAGTGTTTTCGGCTTTAACCCGCGAGAGGCGACAATCTTTTCATAGCGCTCCAGCCATGAGTATAAGGTAACGGAGTCTATCTGACTGATGCGCGTACTAAGCGGTATATGACCAGCGTTACCAAGTAATTCTATATTGGCCTGTATCGCTTCACTGACCGCAAGCCGTCGGTTCCTGCCTAAACCATATTCTTTCCCATCTCGCGGATCGCGATAACTGTAATAACCTCCATTCCTTACATACAAATTAGGTGGTAAATCACGTCTCTCATGGTTTCTTCTTCTTCCCACCAGTCATTCTCCGCAATAGACCGCAGGTTGATGACTGTGATGGCTCAACCTTAATAGCCGTTTCCTGAAACAAATACTCCACACCGTCTTTCTTCGGTGCTGGGTAAATTTTGCTTTGTCTAACCCATCGACGAACGGTCTCAAGGCTGCGTGGTCTTGGCTGCCTGGCGTTCCATTCTTTTAAGGTAATAAGTGCCATAAATAACCTCATGGCCGGGAAACTATAATCAGTTCCCCGGTTTAATGTTGATTATTGGAAATCAAATGCTGGATCCATCAAGATGATCAAACAAACTCCAGTATCTCGACCAGTCTGGCTGCGAATACTCTTCCGCTTCATCATCCCATTCACCAGCAAAGGGGTCTTCACAGACCGAGGTTAGCCATAGCCCTATCGCCGGACAGTCAGGGTTTCCCTCAAATAATTCAGCGATAGCAGGCCAGTGGTTTACAGTGGCTTCATTTGGAGGGAAATCAGCAAGGTACAGCCGGATGTATTCAGCTGCACGGGAGTAATGCTCCTTGAGGACATACATCCGGTCATATGTCATTGTTAATACAGCTCGGTGATGAAGTGGGATGTCCTCCCGATTGGCCAGAGGCCATAGCTTATCGATACATGCCATATAACCATAAGGGACCGTTCTCAGATAACGGATAGCCATGTCGTTCCATATTACGGGGCCGCTGCCCCATGCATTGCGAAACTCTTCTGCAGTCTCTGATTTTTCGCCAGGCCAAACTCGTATTACTGTTGTATAGCTCATCGTGAAGCCTCCGCTTTAAGCGCTTTATACGCACGAATCACATGTGATGTTTTCCCGGAAATAACTGTTTTCATTATAAAGAACCCGCTACGTTTAGACCGAACGGAAGGAGCCAGGAATAAGGCGGTATCAACGGCGCGGTTGTGTAGGCGGAATTCGAATACCGTGCTGGTTATAATAGCGGTTGCGATTACACCTTTATCGTTAAATTCTATTTTCATGATTATTTATTCCACGCTGCTGGTCGTAATTGAAAGTTTGCAGGCCTTGAAGGTATTGACTTACGAACTAAAGACTGCGTAGCCTTTAATTGGTCTTTCTTTTTTTCCTTTTCGTTACAGATAGGGCAGTAATATGCCACTTTGCGATAAGCGCCTCGGCCAGAGGGGCGAAACTGCAACTCTTCGCGTGCAAAGGAGCCGCCGCAGCTGTAGCAGTTGAGTTTTTCGGTTTCCATATTTATTCCTGCATTAAGGTGTGTGGATACCTGCCATTTAAGGCATTAATTCATTTATTCGATAATTAAAATGAAACTTCGGTATTTACTTTATATTGCCCTGTAAGCAAGTCAGCATCGACGGAAATTAAATCCCCGTACAGGTCATAATTTAAAACAACATCACGAAATTGAAGCCCTGAAAGCGCATCCGTACGACCGCAAAACATACGGTCTTCTTCGTGCTTGGTTGCTTCATGAATATCTTTTATTGACGCCATGGCATCAGACCACATACCACTGTTACCAATAAATTGCGCAATAGCGAGTTTGCTTTGAGCTGCTTTAACCATCGGGTTGCTTTGCAGAAAATTAGCCATTAAACACCCCCGTAACATGCAGAATTTTTATAATGGTCGCAGACCAGGCAACAAGGCAGATGGCCAGAACAATAACCAGTGAACGAATGCCATTTCTGCTCATACGCCACCCCAGCACTGAACGCTTACCGATGCGACCGCAACTAAAAACGGAACAACCTTCAACCAGAACCGGCGCCATGCTGGCTTGTCTTCGTCTCGAATCATCTCCTTTCCCTCATGCGTGTTGAGTACCTAACAGACCTTGCAATGCAGTGCCGGGTGCCTCCCGGTGATACCAGCCAGTTAACAACTGGTAACGACAGCTTCTTTTCCACCCCACTCTTTTAGAAACGAGTGTTACCGCTTAACTGTGCCGCGTGCGCATAGCCGCATTCACTGCATTGCAAAGCCTGTTGATTTTTAGCCTTCAGGCGGCAAACCGAACGTTTTCTTCTTGCCAGTCACTGTGCTGTGATTGGTTTGATGGAGTGAAGTTAAGTCAACTCAACAATAAAATCAAGCTTTGTTTGTTGATTAAACTTAACAATGATGGCGTGAGAAAATAACTAATTGAATAATTAGTTATTTTTTATTTGTTCTCTTGCGGGCTTTGAGGAGTTCTTCGAAGAGGGTGTTGAAATTTTCGACTCTTGCTCTGAGGGTTTCCAATTGAGCTGATTGCTCTGACTCTGGTAGGGAGCGATACAAATCAACTAACTCTCTTTCATCGTCAGAGAGTTTATCTTGCTCGATTAACTCTAATGGGTCGCCTGGGGTCTGATCTGAATCGCCGAACAGAATCCACGTGGGTGTGCACTGCAAGGCGCGAGACAGAGCGTGTAAATTTTTCCCCGTAGGCTCAGTGTTATCACTTTCCCACAGCGAAATAGTGGCATAGGAAACCCCCGCAGCTTTGCCCAACTCTCGCTGCGTCATTTTGATTTCTTTTCGGCGCTGAAGTATGCGCTGACCTAAAGTCTTCTCGCTCATTGTTGAGTTATCTTAATTCTTCTTGACTTGAGCATCCTAAGCAAATTATCTTGTTTAAAGTTCTTAACAAGAGAGTGGAAAAAATGCTCAAACAGGATGCAATAAATTTTTTTGGTTCTAAGACCCGGTTAGCCAGAGCAGCAGGGGTTGAAAGATCCGCAGTCTCCCAGTGGGGTCTCTTGGTTCCAGAGGGGCGCGCACAAAGATTAGTCGACGCCTCATCCGGCAAGCTGACATACGACAAAGATATTTACGACCAATATCGTAACGAAAAACGCTCTGGTGAGGTGAATCATGAAAATCAGGCATGAACGCATTCGCGAGGCCATGAATGCCTGGGCGCTTTATCCAGGCGGCCGTAAAACGCCTGTATCGGCGATTGTCGACGCTTACTTCTCCATGGGGATGACCGCGCCAGAGTTGTACGACGAAAGCCACCCTGACGCACTGAGTCGCAATATCCAGAAGATTTACCGCTGGGTTGAAAGTGATTCACCTGCATCAATCGAAAAAATTGCGCAGCTTCTCCCGGCAATTGAACGGGCTATGCCGCCGTTACTGCTGGCGCGAGTGCGTAGTTATTACTCCGCAACTTTCCGGGAACTTCTTCACCGCAAACAGCGTGTCGACGACGAAATGGAAGCGCTTTTCGGAGCAATGATTGCTATCTCTGACCGGATTGCTGATGGCGGCCCCTCCGGTAACACGCTGATTCACTAAGCGAGGTTCAACCATGCGTAACCAATCTGCTGCTGAATTGATTGCTCGCCTGAAACGAGCGTATCCGGCGTATGAGCCGTCTGAAGGAGATTGTGCAGGCACTGGCATCCCTAAGGCCGGTTCTCGCTTCCAGCACAGACACAAAGGGCACATGGTGACGGTACTCACAGCGACAGAGAAAGATGTTTCCTACCGCAAAGCCTGCGGGGCTGTTGGTTGGGTGGGATTGAGAGAGTTTTTACGGCTACACAATGAGGTTTCGGAATGAACAATCAGGTTTTTGAAATTGTTCAGGCCATGTCGGGGCAGGGGAACTGCATAACGATCCCCGGACCGTATCTGGATTTCTTTGCAGGAGACAGGCAGCAGCATTTGCTGGCGGCCATTCTCAATCAGCTGGTGTTCTGGTCGGGTAAGTCGAGTCTGGAAAACGGCTGGTTTTACAAAGAGCACGCAGCGCTTGCGAAAGAGATTCGCGCTAAAGATGGCGATGTGGTCAGAAAGGCAATGTTCAAGATTACAGAGCAGTACCTGGCGGGGGTTATTGAGGAAGAACTTCGGCAGGTAAGCGGCACGCCGAAGAAGCATTACCGTGTCGATCAGGAAGCGTTAATCGCCAAAATATTCCCGCAAGGGGGAAATTCAAATAAGCCATTGAAAGATATGGATTCGGCTCAAGAGCCGAATGGAAACGGCTCAAGAGCCGAATCGAAGCAAGTGATTGAAAGCAATGGAAACGGCTCTAAAGCCGAATGCATTCGTCCCAAGAGCCGAATGGAAACGGCCCAAGAGCCGAATCCTGGAAACGGCTCTCAAGCCGAATCCTATCTCTATACAGATCTTAAAAACAGATCACTACATACAGATCATAAAAACCACGCGGGAGAGATTCTTCCTGTGGATAACTTTGCTGAGTCAGGACGTGAACCGGTCATCCCGGAAGCAAACATTCCTGATGCTACCGAAGACAGTAACCTGGCTACCGATGATGACTTCGATCTCGCGATGTGGTTCTGGTCGACCATCATCGAAATGTACGAACGCGCCGCCGAATTTGACGGCTCTCTGGCAAAACCGAGAGAACCGAACTTTGTCGCCTGGGCTAACGAGGTTCGCCTGCTTCGCCAGGAGCACGGATGTAGCCACGACCAAATTCGCACCATGATTGAGCGCATTCAGCGCGATCAGTTCTGGTGCCCAAAAGTTCAAACCATGAAGACATTACGCAACAAATGGCCTGAGCTTGCGCTGAAGCTGTGCCCGGTAAATCTCGCAACCGGCGGCAACCTCGGTTTTAGCGGCAAGGTTCAGGCAGATATTCCTAAGGGTTTCAGGGGCTAAGGAGTTTTTTTAATGAAAACAACCAAATCCAGGAAAACACAATACAGCGGTGAAATCACGATGATCGAATTTATAAAGGCCAATCCTGATTTGACCACCAGGGAAATCGCCGCTGCGCTGGGGCGCGGTATGTCTTCGGTCGGTAATCAGCTTCGCCAGTTACACGGAACGGGTCAGATTACCCAAAGCGGCATGCGGAATGGCGCTGCAATGTGGTGCTTTAACGATATGCCGTTTGGCTGCGCGAACCGGCTTCTGGCGATGTTTGAAAGCCTTCTGAGGGAATGTCGTGGGGTCGCTCAATGAAATTACAAAAATGCCCTGATTGCGGCGCGGTACCTGAGTTTCACTGGAAAGATTATACGTTTGGCTCATGTTCCGGCGCTCTGAAATGCCCGTATGACCATTACCGGGTCCAGCACAGTTACTGGGCTGGTGGAAAGAACAAAGCCAGACATGCTCTGGAACAAAAATGGGCGGAAGCGGTGAATAAAAAAGAGGTTAAAAATGGCTAAAAACTCAATCGACGCTTACGGCGCCAGCGGCAAGACAAACGTTCTGTCGTTCGAACCGGAAAAGCTGCATCTAGTCACCGACAAGACCCACCCTCTCTACGATGAGCGGGTCCACCTGCCGATCGACGAAGGGATGGTACTGAACATAAAGGCGTTGGGTGTACTGGAGCCGATTATCGTCTGGAAAGACCCTGAAACAGGGCTCACCTGCGTGGTTGTAGGCCGCCAGCGCGTTAAACATACCATTGAGGCAAATAAACTCCTTCTTAAAGAAGGTAAAGACCCACTGTTTGTTCCTGGAGTCGTTAAGCGCGGGTCAGCAAATCAGATGGCTAAATACATGGTCAGCGAAAACGAAATTCGCCGACCTGATACACCGCTTGGCCGGGCTAAAAAAATGTCAGACGCGCTCGACCGCGGGCTCGATGAGGACGACATTGCAGTGTTGTTTGGCTGCAGCGTTCAGACCGTTCGTGCAACGCTGTCCCTTCTCGATGCCACCCAGGCCGTCCGGGAAGCGGTGGAGTCCGGTGCTGTTACCGTTACCCAGGCGCGTCAATTGGGCACGCTTCCACCTGAAAAGCAGCGCGAAAAAGTTGCAGAAATCGAAGCTGCGACCGCAGGCACTAAAGGCCATGAAAAAGCCAGGCGTCAGCGCGCCGTGCTTGGCGAAACGAAGTCACGTCTCAAATCACGCAAAGAAATCACAAAAGCCCTTGAAGCTGCCAGTGGTGAATACGCTGATGCACTGCGCTGGGTGCTCGGGGAGGTTGTATGAACATCTCAACAGTAAACGAGCTCATTCAGTCGCTGGAGTCGGCAGGCGAGCTGTCGATCAGAGAGCAGAAGTTCCTGAAGCTGGCGAAAGCGTTTAAGCAGCTGGCTGCGGAGAATGTGGAGGCAAAAAAAATAATCAGCGAATGCCGGGAGTATTTCATCGCTGGGGTGATGAACCGTATCAGACCAACGAATGAAGGCTACCTGCATATGATTTGCGACACGTTTGCAGACGAAACCCCCGCCACCGACCGCATCGTAGCCGGGATTAAGGCTGATGGGGTGGAGGAGTTCATTGGCCTCCTGCAGCAGCATGTCGATGAGGGTGATTTTGTAGGCGATGAAGTTGCCGTAATTGTTGGCGCTATCGACTGCGGTAAGGAGTTTTTCGAGCAACTGCGCGAGGGGGCCGACAAATGAGCATTCGAGCTAAGTACGGATTCGGACCTGTGACTGTAGAGGTTAATTGGCTAGATAAGTGCCCTAATTGCAACAACAGAACAGTTAGAGTCACCGGGTGGTCTACCACTCCAGAAGCTCTATGGGCTGGCGATAAAGCTAAGTGCTCAAAATGCGGCCATAAAGGCGAGATTGATGCTGATGGCGACAATGCCTGGGTGGAATGGGACGAAATCAAGGGGGCCCAATGACTGATATCACCGAACTGGCGCAGAGAGAGAAATTCGAAGCGTGGTGGGAGCGCAAGTATAAACATCTCGAATCCTCGAAATATACCGATGCTGTGCCGCATATCAAATACGGTTTCTGGATGGCATATCAGGCCGGTGGCGCTGAGCTGGTAGAGGCGCTGGAGAAGGCGCAGGCAGGCGAGAAGCAATGGCGAGAAGTTGTCGATGCGTTCTGCACTGATGACGCCGACTGGCACAATCTGACTAACTCAAACAATGAGCTGATTGCTCTCTTGTCTCAGGCCTTGTGCGAGCAAGCAGACCGCATCGCCGAGCTGGAGCCCTTCCGCACCGCCTACATGGAATGGGGCGATAAAACAGACTGGGTGCAGACTGACAAGAGGTTTGGCGTCGTGAAGCCTCTCGGAAAACACCGAGCTGATGTGCTGAAAGAATATATCCAGCATCTGGAGTCCCGCACCGTGAAGCTACCTAAGTTCAAAATGCTCGAAGACTATCTCGCAGAAGTGGCCATTGAAGAGAGGAAACAGATTTTGGTTGGCGTGAAGCTTGAGTTTCATCGCGCGCTGTCCGACGCTGGCATCAAGGTGGAGGCTGAGTGATGGGCAAACCACTAAACAAACGCGAACGCGAGTTTTTAAAGCCAGCAATTGTCCACGGCTGGGAAATCGAAATTAGCCCATTCCGTAAAACGGCTTTATGGGATGGCGACTCTCTCCTTCCAGTTAGAGTCGGCACCATGGCTGAAAGCCTGATAAAGCGCGGCTATCTTGAGCGAATTTCTATGGGATTCGGCAGGGACATTATCCGAGCGACGGAAAAGGCTAAAAATTTACGGTGTTACCGTTGCTCGTATGGCAGGACTATCAAAAACGGTCAGCAAGCTGGCCCATGCCCGCATTGTGACGGCGGAATCAAGCCAGAAGGAGCCAACCAATGACCAATAACCAGTTAACAGATGAACGCTTGGTAAAAATTCTCTCTGAAACCCAAGCGACAATAATGGAGCACAATTCACGCTGCGTTCGTGGCTCTGTGGAAGTTGATGCGCGGCTGTTTGAGTCGATGCTTATGGAGCTACAGGAACGCCGCAAGGCCGAGAGGGACAGCGAGCCGGTTGCGTGGACTG